>CAZPNT010000171.1:0-2438 GCA_964588055.1 uncultured Candidatus Poseidoniales archaeon
GGCGGGACCCTCTCGATAGACTCCCAGACGGGGGACGTCTCGATATCGTGGGAGGGTGAGCCCGACCCGATCAAGCGGATGAAGGCCCCAGACGTGATTTCGGCCATAGGGAGGGGATTCTCCCCGGATCGAGCGGTGCAGCTCCTGGAGGACAGCTTCTTCCTGAGGCTCTACGACATCAGGGAGTGGGTAGGTCGGCAACCGAACCAGACGCGCAGGATGAGGAGCAGGCTGATCGGGACCAACGGCAGGATAAGGACCCTCATCGAGGAGATGTCCAGGTGCGAGATCGCGGTCTACGGATCCACTGTCGCCGTGATGGGGGACAACGAGGCGCTTTCCCTGGCCACGCCGGCCATCGAGGGCATACTCGGGGGCTCCGAGCACAGCACGGTCCTCTTCGGCCTCGAGCAGGACAAGAGGAGGCAGCGCCTCCGGTCCAAGAACCTGGAGACGTTCAGGGACAAGAGCTCCGACGACTCGGACTCCTTCGAGTCGATGGTCCCCGGTTTCTCGGAGGCTCGCAGGAGGATGTCGGAGGAGCAGCCCCTGGAGCTCGAAGAAGGAGAGAGCGTGACCTTCGGTGAGGAGTAGACCGTCACGCATAAGGGAGAAAGTCCGCCCGTAGGCTCGTGAACAACCCGCTTGACGAGGCACTGCCCTACGAGAGATGGGCAATCAACGCCCTGCTGGCCGTCTTCCTCCTAATCTTCCTCGGAATCGGCCTGGAGTGGGCCTCGGTGGAGAACCCCCTCTCCGACGCCCTCAACCAGTACTTCCTGGACCCGATCAGGGGCGAGTCAACCGGAGACTCGGGGTACAACAGCGTCAACACCATGACCTACGCTATCGTACTGGGACTGTTCGTCGTAGCGCTATCCGCATGGCTGAGGGGGCTGGGGGTAGACCCCAGCGACACCAGCATCCTCGCCCTACTTCCTTTCATCACATGGGCAGCATGCGGAGAGGTCGTCGAGGACGCCGAGATGTTCGGTGCCGCTCTCGCCCCCTACTTCGTGAGCCCAGGCATACACTTCCAAGCCGCCACCTGGGTGGTGCTCGCCGGTGCGGCAGGGATCTCCCTGGACCGGGCGGAGAGGGAGGGCACCCCGCGGGGGAGAGACCTCGAGGTACTCGCCTCGGGGATGATACTCATGCAATTCGCGCTTTACGGATCCTCGATCTCGGGGAACGTGGGCGAGCAGCTGGACATGTGGCCCATGCTGGTAGGGGTCGTCGTGGCTCTGGCATTCGTCTGGGGCTCCAGGCAGCTAGGCGGCATGTTCTCCAACGTCCAGATGATGGTCTACCTGAACGGGGTGGGGGGCACGCTGATCTTCTTCGGCGCCCTCGCGTCCCTCGCGATCTACGACCCACCTTCATCGGACAGGGTCTGGCCGCTCGTAGTGGTCCTGGTGGCACCCGCCCTGGTGTGCTACTGGATGCACGACCACGGGAGGGGGGCGGTGCAGGAGCTATCCGAGCAGGGGCTGGTCGCCGGGCTCCTTCCCCCGGGCATGACGGACGAGGAGTACAGGAAAACCTCGTTCCCCGAGAAGGAAATCATCGAGCCCCTGAGGTTCAGGGCCGTGATGGCACAGCCCCTGGTCTACCTCGCGGTGGCCGGTCAGGTCATGGACGGGCTGGCGACCTGGATAGGGATAGACGGGTTCCCCGGCCTCGGTGAGAAGCACGTCGTCTCCCAGAGGGTCATCGACGCCGGCCTCTGGACGAACGAGAAGCTCGGCATAGAGCACGGAATGCTCGACGAGGGGGTCTGGCTCTTCGCACTGGTCAAGTTCGCACTGGCCGGGCTGATATTCTACGTGTTCTACAGCCTCAACTTCGAGAGGAGGGAGCAGCACCTGAGGCTGCTCATCGGACTGGCCATGCTCGTGGTGGGGATGGCTCCCGGGCTGAGGGACGTCGGCAGGCTCACCCTCGGCGTCTAACCAGAGAATTGACCACCCCGCGCCCATTCAATTGAAGGCCGCCCCTCACTCTCGCGGACCGAGCGACATGGAGAGGCTGCCGAACGGGGTCGATGCGGGGTCGGAGGACTTCGCAAGGAGGAGGGAGGCGAACGCCTCGCTGGCCGAGACCCTGAGGTCCAAACTCGATGCCGTCAGGGACGCTGGCGACCAGCCTCACTTCCAGAGGCACAGGGATCGCGGGAAGAAGCTCCCGAGGGAGAGGATCTCCGAGGTATGCGACCCCGGCTCGCCCTTCCTGGAGACCTCCCCGCTAGCTGCCGAGGGGCTCTACGACGGCAGGGCCAGGTCGGCTGGGATCGTCACTGGGATCGGAGTGGTCCACGGCAAGGAGTGCGTGTTCGTGGCCAACGACGCCACAGTCAAGGGCGGCTCCTACTACCCCATGACCGTCAAGAAGCACATCAGGGCCCAGGAGATCGCCGAGGAGAACAACCTCCCATGCAT
>CAZPNT010000172.1:0-2415 GCA_964588055.1 uncultured Candidatus Poseidoniales archaeon
TCTGGACGATTCGATAGAAGAGGTTGGCTGGTGTCTTCAAGTTCCAGAGGGGTCTGCTTGGGGCGTAGAGGAAATAGAGAGAATAATGGCTCATGACTGGAGTGCTTCTAGAAGTCTTGAATCCTGAATATCCTGACTCCTCTGCTCTATTTCTGACTTCCAAGAAGGCTCATCAAGTGCCTCACTGGCATCAAGCACCAAACCAAGATCGTCTCTTCTGCTTCCAGAGACGTCTCTGAGAGCAGATGAGAGTATTAGTTCGACGCACTCTCTGATGTCATTTGGATTAGAGGGGGATGTAGTCATCCCTGGACTATCTCTAGGCTTCGCATCTAGTATTCTATCATCCATCGAAGGGGAGTCGGGTGTAATCTCCTCCAATGCTATATCGAGCCATTCCATTGCACAAACTACCGATTCTGCAGGCATTTCGACTGAGGATAGTCTCCTCATTGCCATCCACAGATGCCTCATTGCTGGCTCTAAGTCTCCTATTGAAACAAGAATCCTGCCAGATTCCAATCTTGAAAGTCCAATCACGTCAGAAGGGTGCCCAATGTCTGATGAAATATCGGAAAGGGTGACGAGGGCCATCATTTCCTCGCCTCGGTTACGATGCCAAGCGGCTAAATTGAGCAACGAGATACCATGAAGGGGGGAGCCGGGGCTTACTGATGCCAGACGGTCCGAACACCATCTTAGTTCATGTCCGACATCTTCTGAATCAGAGCTTCCAAGTAGGGTCCTTTCCATCCTAATCCAAGCTTCTGTCTCGAAATCACGGCTATCCAGTCTTCTAGATTCGTAGAGTATGTTCTCACTTAACTTCATGGCCTCTTCCGTCCTACCCTCGGAGAGTAGCGTCTTGAAGAGCAAACAGTCAGCAGATACGTCGGTTTGACTAGGTGGGACCTCGGTCACGAGGTTTCACCCCCTCTCGAATTGTTCTACCATTTCCTCGTACTTGTCCCTGATGCTTTCTTCCCTCTCGATTAGTCTAGCGAGATGATCTTTCAGAGCCTCTTGTGCAGATTTTAGTTCAGAAAGTAAAGACTGGCGATCATCGACCTCAAGTAGGATGTTGCCAAGGGAACGATAAACGGGTCTTGATGGGTCTTGATCTAAGAGCGCTTCAATTGTGATGCCATACTCAGAGGACTGGGAGGATATGGTCTGTATCTGCCCCCTCAAGGATTGGAGTTCTCTAGCTAGAGCCTGGATATCATCTGGGGTAACTCCTGCGCTAATTATGCTCACCTCTCGTAGCTTCTAGAGACTTATCGGAGGCGATTAAGGCCCTCATAATCGAGTTCCACCGAGCCCTGATGTCATTGAAGGAGTGAGATTCTAGATAGACAGAAATTTCCCCATCATCGCTCTCAAATCGAGTCTCCGTTACTAGCGATGAGGATAGGGAGCGCGCGTCTCTGTGCTCCAATGTCAGTTTAAGAGAGACTGGATCATTCCTCTTCTGTTCCTTCATCTGAATCTCTCTCTGATAGTTTCCTTTCGAATTCCAGCGCTGCCTGTTGTGCGATAACTGTCATATCAGTCGCAGTTGCACCTTCAAGAGACCTTCTAACTATTCTCTTATTGGCATCACTAGCTCTGGTGTAGGGCTCCCAGACCCCTCCGGAGAACGTGTAATCGCACTTCCTGCACTCCCAAATTCCTGCAGCCTTCCTGCGTACCTTGGGATAATGGCAACTTGGGCAGGTGTAGTTCCTGGATTTCTTGGCAATTGCTGAGCCTGCTCTTCTTCTTACGCTAACGCCGTACCTAGGTCCGAAGCGAGCCGTTGCTCCTGCTTTCTGAGTTCTCTTTGCCATAATCCCACCTACAGTGAATCAACTATTTTCCTCATTTCCTTTGTCCTTTCTCGGGCATTTTCCATTATTTGGGTGAATTCTTCCGTCGTGAAAATTCCCTTTAGACCCTTCTGAAGAGAGTGGACGTTGTCGTCGTCTCCAAGAGTAATGTGTATCCTCTCATCGCCACCCAACTCTTCCCTTGAGCAGGCGTCGTACACGAACCTTCCCCCTACCTTGTGGTAAGAGCACATGATGGGAGTCTTCGAAAGCTCTAGTGGATAGTCTTCTCCTATCTCGAATCTCTCTGCGGGGACAACTGCATTTCGGAGTGCAACGGCACCTGCTAAAGCAAAGGCATCGAATAGGTTGCCATCGTCAGAGATTGCGAAAAGATCCAGGATGACCTGCCATGCTTTCTCTCCTGGGATGATGCACAGAGAGTCTACGTCTATACATCCAGACTCCCTAATTCCACGATCCACAACACGTCCTAGCTCTATTGACTCAGGGCTAGGTGGGCCCGATTCCCAGTGCCTTCCCGCGACAGGCCTGACTTCTGCTGAGCACATCAGGCCACCCTGATTGGGACGATCTGGGGAAGGTT
>CAZPNT010000173.1:0-2374 GCA_964588055.1 uncultured Candidatus Poseidoniales archaeon
ACTAGCCGAAGACCTACGTCAACGAGCTGAATCCGTTGTTGCATCTAAAGTAAAGCCGTTCCCTCTAGAATCTTTGAATGATGAACATTCCCGTGGTTCTAATATTGAAGAAGGGATTGTTTACGAGATTGCATTCGAAGGGAATGATTCAGACGCCGAGTTCCTAGAAAAGAATACAGGCTTAACTCTTCTAGGTGAATGTGATGAAGAATTTTCAGAAAAAAGGAATTGTCTAGTAACTGGTAAACCCACACTAAAGAAGCAGCACATTGCCAGAATGTACTAGTTGCCCTTTTTCAAGAATAAACCAGAGATTGCTAGGATCGTGAATAAAGAGAGGAGTACCAAATCACCAGGTAAAGGCTCAGTCATTGGCTTTACCCAGGTATCAATTTGATGCAAACCATCCCAGGTGTAACCTTTCGTCCAAACAACCTTTGTCTGTCCGTAATCATCGCTGCATATTTGCCTCATGTTAGCAACTCCAGTAGAGCATAAAACTGCACCAACCCCAATTGCCATGTTGAATATAGTTCCGGCAATGCCGCTGGTTCCTAGGAAAACGAAACCCCAACGTCTAGCCCCGACGCCGGTCGCAGTTTTCGAGTCAGGTAGATCTGGGATAAAGTCAGGCAGGCTAATGTCTTCGGAAATAACGCCAAAATCCGGCTCTTCAGGGGCTTCACCAATTTCCGGGGCATGGACCCCCATCTCCTCTAGTGCCTCACTTCCGTATATTCTCTCTGCCATTGAATATAGATCTGGGTCTTCCTCGATCTCTATCGGGTCAATCTCGCCCTCCAGTAGCCTCCTTACTGCGTCCGGATCAGGCATCTGTACTAATCTCAGATTGTGACCCCTATCAAATGAACCCCAGTCCCTACCAATCAGGACTAATTTTTTCGACCAATAGCTCTACGGGCAGCCTCGCATATGTCAGACTCAGTCAGCCCCATCATTTCCATTAGTTCAGAAGAGCTTCCACTCTGCCCAAAACTATCCTTTACCCCCACCATCTCCAATGGGGCCGACGAATTTGTGGCTATCCATTCGGAAAGTGCGCCCCCCAAACCACCAATCACTGAATGATCCTCTGCCGAAACAAATGCTCCACATTTCAAAGCCAACTCGGAGATTAGTTTTTGATCCAGTGGTTTGATTGTGTGCATGTCTACAACAGTGCAAATTATCCCCTCTTTGGATAGAGTTTCCGATGCAGCCATAGCAACTCCAACCATAACTCCGCATGAGATAATCGCCACATCGTCGCCTTCCTTGAGGACGGATCCGGAACCTATTCTCAAATTTGCACCATCTTCATAGATTCTAGGAACCTTGTTTCTGGCCGTTCTCATGTATGAAGGCCCTTCCAAATCAAGCAATTGAACGGTCAGCTCCTCAGCTGAAACATCGTCACAGGGGTGAATGACAGTCATTTTCGGTAAAGTCCTGTATATTGCCAGGTCCTCAATAGACTGAGCACTGCTACCATCTGAACCCGTGTGAATTCCTCCATGACTGCCGCAGATATGTACTGGTAGACCAGGTCGAGCAATTCCGTTTCTGACTTGCTCAAATGCTCTCTCTGTGAATATCGCAAAGGTGCTCGCGAATGGTATCTTCCCGGAGGATGCCATTCCAGCAGCCACGAGCATCATATTCTGCTCCGCAATCCCCAAGGAAACCGTCCTTTCAGGATGCTTCTCACGAAAGTGGCATGATTTGGTAGATTTGCCTAAGTCAGCCTCTAGAACAACTACTCGGGGATCTTCCGTTATCCGCATAAGCCCTTCGCCATATCCGTCTCTAGAAGCTCCTCCTGTTGAGGGAGCACTCATATCAACTCCTCCAAAGCTATCCTCAACTCTTCATCATTTGGCGCCTTACCGTGGAAAGAAGGATTATTTTCCATGTATGAAACTCCACTGCCTTTGATTGTATTAGCTATAATTGCAACCGGGCTTACATGTTCGCCATTTGCCCAATCTACTACATCTACTAGAGATGTCATGTCGTGCCCATCTACTTCCTTTACTGTCCACCCGAAAGATTTGAACTTCTCACCAATGTCCCCAACTTCCATTTGTACATCCATGAAGTCATCATTCTGAATTCTGTTTCGATCCACAATCACCTTGAGGTTCGAGGCATTGTGATAGTTTGCCGCCATTGCAGCTTCCCAAACTTGGCCCTCCTGCGTCTCTCCATCTCCCAACATTACCCATATCTTCCTGTCACTGGAGTCCATTTGGGCTGAAAGTGCGCAACCTAGGCCAAAGGACAACCCCATGCCTAGACTGCCTGCTGAGAAATCGACACCCCTCGTCCAATTCATGTCCACGTGACCTTGGCATACAGACCCTAGAGTTCTGAA
>CAZPNT010000174.1:0-2367 GCA_964588055.1 uncultured Candidatus Poseidoniales archaeon
CGGACTCCACGATGGGCTTCAGCCTCCTCTCCTCCCACCAAGATCGGTATGCCCCACCAATTAGCATGGGGAATGTTGCGGGAGTGGGCAGGTACATCCCCAAGCCGAATGACGTGCCCATTCCCGTTGCCCACTCGGCGAAGGCCCCCAGTGCCATTCCCAGTAGAAGGGCGCTCCAGTTGCCCTGCCCCTCTGCTAGTATGGTGGTGAAGTACGCGAAGGCGTTTGCCTGGGGGGCCAGTAGCTCTATTGTGCCGTCGGCTAGTAGTTTCGACAGGAATATGGCAACTCCAGCACCGAGTATGGCACCGGGCACTACCCCCATGATGTTCCCCTTGGATATGTGATACGGCCTGTTCCCAATGTACAGGCTGTTCTTGTAGTCCCCCACGACCGTTCCGCTCATGCTGATGGCCGAGCCGAAGACGGTCGTGCCGACAAGGGACATCAGGATTGACTCCTCCTTCGTAAGGCCTACGTCGAGGTTAAGGAATATCATTAGCAGAATTAGCAGTACGATGAATGACGTCCCTGAGACGGGTTCTATGCCGGTCTCGCCCATTACACGGACAGCGATTGCACCCAGAAGGAATGTTGTCGATAGCAGGACCATTGAGAATATCAGGGAGGGGACGACGGGGTAACCCCCTAGGACGAAGATTGCCGTGATGGCCACGAACGAGATAGCCATGAAGATGGGGATGTGGTATAGTGGCCATTCGTACCACCCCTTTCCTTCCACGAACTCTTCTCCCTGCTCGCCCGAGAATGCCTGGGTTATGTCCCCGAAGATTCCGATGAAGGTGGGGGCCATCTTGAACAGACCGAGGAAGCCACCTCCCAGGATGGCGCCTATTGCGACCGTGCGTACGATTGAGCCGAAGGCCTGCCATTGCACCACCGGTCCCATCTCTGTTATGTTGACGTAGACTCCCTGCTCGGGATCGTAAACGGGTACGTCCTGGAGAACTGCCAGCGGGATAAGCCAGAACCAAGCGAGTATAGCTCCGAGGTTGACCAACAGGGCTGCTCTGAACTTCATGAACCACCCTATGGCGAATAGCGTCGGGCTTATCTCCACGCCCAGGAAGGTGTAGGACATCGGGTTCCCCTCCTCGTAAGGTGTGATGCCGTTGTAGGGGGCGTACTTCCCCTCCGCCAGCTCGCTCGGCTGGTGGATCCACCTCTCGGTGTACACAGATGCGAGTCCCCACTTCTCCCCCGACAGGGTCATTGCGAACCAGTCGGCTATGCTGCTAGGGACCCCTGCGAGCTTCTTGGACCACCTAATGGGGTAGTCGATCACGAACATCACCCCCATTGTCAGCACGGTCCAGACTCCCACGGTGCGTAGGGAGTCTCGTGCGGCTTCGGCCGAACCAGAGCTAACGTCAGAGGAGATGTCCAGCATTTTGAGCGTGGCCTCGAAGCCAGGCATAGGGAGTGGGTCCTCGACCAGCCAGACCCTCCTGAATATGATGAAGTACATCACGCCCAGGAACCCTGCGAACATCGACGCTATGATTCCCACGAAGGCCAGGTTCAGAGTGTCTACGGATGTGAGTAGGTGCCCGTCTCCCACCTTGTAGTCGTCAGAGTAAGCTAGGAGGAAGATGGCGGGGAATGTGAAGATGAAGCCTATGGAGGCATTGGTCGCTCCAGTGGTGGCGCTCGTCGCTATGTTGACCTCCGAGGGTGACCACTGCAATGCCATCCCAAGGAGGTATGCCACGTACCATGCTGCTGAGACGGCGAGGCCTATCTTGAGGCCTATGTAGGCAGTAACGCCGCTGAAGACGGCTCCGACGAGGATTCCGATGAGGACCTTGCGAGTGTCCCAGTGGCTTACCTCGAATGATTCTGAGAGGTTCTTCTCCTCCAGGTACTGCTCCAGGACCCCGGTGTTTAGGTTGTTGTACATGTCCTCGTCTAGCCACGTGAGCGTCCCCGACTCTATCGCCTCCAAACCTGAGGCGGTCACTGGCTGCCTGTAGGCCGAGCGCTCTACGTCAGACATGTCTCTCGTCCAGAGCGCACGAGAGCGACGCTTATACTTCACGTGGGCGAGACGGACCTAGACGATGAAAAAACGGCTAGTGGTCCCTGCTGATCTTGTACCTGCCCATTGCTTCCATCCACTGTATCTCGCCTCCGGACTGCAGGTTCATCGATTCCTCCACGGGCAGTATCAGGGTCTGGTATGTCTTGTTGTCCATGGCATGGACCTCGTTACCCTGGATGTGGGTGATTATCGCAGAGCCCTTCTCGATGATTGGGATGTTTATGGTGTCAGTAACCGTTCCGACATGGGACCTCTTCTGGCCGGTGAAGATGTCCTCTAGCTCGATCCTCGCCTTGGCGGAGCCG
>CAZPNT010000175.1:0-2344 GCA_964588055.1 uncultured Candidatus Poseidoniales archaeon
TGAGGAAGAGCCTTTCGAGGCAGTTGAGGAAATTCAAGGGATCAGATGGAAGAGCTAGATTCTCGGCCATAAAGGGGAACGTTAACCTGTACAGGCTATACATCGAGAGGTCGCTACAGTTGTCTCATAGGGGAGGTCGAGTAAGACTAGTTGTACCAAGTTCAGTTCTAAGAGAGAAAAGCAGCCTGCCTCTGAGGAAACTGCTAGTTGAGTCGAACCAGTGGGATTCGGTGTGGTCGTTTCCTGAAGACCACAAGCTACTCTTTGGAGGTTCGCAAGGAGTATCCGTAATCGGGGTAACCGTGGGAGAGGAGACCGATGTTCTAACCAGCTTTGGGCCTCTGCTTAGCGATGACCTCGCATCTGGAAAAGGCCTCGTTTCGGACGCTCCATTCTTTGAATTGGAAAGAGGGCCCTGGTCCTCCTGGACAGATACATCTTGGGCGGTTCCGAAGATGCCTAGATCCCCTATCGACAGGAGTAGGACTTTGGCAGCAATCGGAAATCTTGCAGATAAGCCCCGTTTGGTCGAAGACGGCACTGGTTTGAACCCCAGTGGAAGAGCCATTAAAGTCAGAGTCGGAGAGGTAGAACGGTCTTCTTGGACAGGGGAAATCTGTGAATGGAAAGAGGGTTTGCTACCATTCGTCAGAGCTGCCCACATAGATTTCGACAATGGAAGGGGCGTTATCCGACACCCGGCATTCGATACGAAGAACTTGGACGATGTGGAGTTCAAAAATTCTGGATGGTCGGGATCCAAAGATATGGCAGTTCCATCTAGGATCGTCTGTCAGGCAGTGGTGAATCCGAGTTCAAAGAGGAGGTTGGTGTGGGCAGTTGTTCCAGAAGGCTGCGTGATAGGAAACTCGGTAAGCTTCCTGGATCTTCCTGAAGAGGTGACAGAACGACTCGAAGAGAGGTTCGGTTCCTTTGAAGAGGGTTTGATAGCGCTAGCGAACCAGTTGAACTCAGAAGAGTTGGATCTTTGGTCCAAGGCATGGGCAGCTAACAATAATGTGAATAACTACGAAATCGAGACGCTTCCCTTCGAAATAGAAGGGACGGAGCTTGGGTTGCCAGCATTCGCGAACGAAGATGGCCTCGACTGATATGCAGATTTAGGATTTGGTTTTCCTAGTTCCGGAAAATCACCCATATCGAGAATGGATTAATATCCTTGGTTTGCATACGCGGGACGTTCCCAACTTGGAATAGATTAAGGAGAGCAGCATGGGAATCAATCCAAAGATTGGAATCACAGGTCTCCCTCGTTCGGGAAAGTCAGCTGTACTCCAGAAAGTAGTAGACATGATTTCCGAAGAGGGAAGTGGTTTCAGGAGGACCAAGGGGCCTAGTCCCCCTGAACACATAATTGGGGGGATGAGGTGCGAACCAGTAATCGAGAATGGGGAGAGAGTTGGCTATGCCTGCGTCAACATACTTACCGGAGAGAAAGGAGTGATGGCGCATCGAGAAATAGACTCCAGGAACCGAATTCTTGGATTCGGTATTGATCCAAGTGAGATCGAGAGAGTGGGGGTTCCCGCGATTATAGACAGCATAGGAAACTGCGAGATTTTGGTCATAGACGAGGTTGGGAAGTTCACTGTGGAAAGTGAGGGTTTCGTCAATTCCGTAAGGTTGGCACTAGAGCATGACATGCCCACTCTACTGACCCTTCACAAGAAGAGCCGCCACCCCCTATTGCAGGATATCAGGAGGAGGGACGATGCCCGCATTCTGGAGGTTACGCCAGTAAACAGATCACTCCTTCCATACAAGATTCACAAATTAATCCAAGAGTTGTGACGCTCACTTAGGTCAAGTTGATGCGAAGTGTCCAATGCGTAAAGCCATGAGTTCTCCGGCCTCGAGGCTTGTAAGGCTCCTAGTTGGGTTCATACTCTGCCTGGTGACATTTGTGGCATTTGCAATTCTAGACGGTAGGGCCACTGATTTGTCAGAGTTCGGAGTGTTTTCAATAGTCTTTTTGATTGTCATCTTGGCATCCGTTTTACTCGTTACTTTGATTGCAGGCAGTAAGAGGGAACATGGGAGCTGGCTCACGGACTCATTTGTAAGTAGAGAAGGCGAGGAAGCCATGATTTCCAGAATAGAAAGAGAGAGGGACGAGGCTAGTATGCAAGGCCTTAGTTCCAAATGGGCTAGGATGGAAATGGAACATCTGGAGTCAAAACACAGTGAGGAGTAGGGAGCGAAAACTTGACCCCATGTCCACTGCACGCGTTGATTGGTAGTTGGTATGGGAGACGTTCCTGAAGAGTTGAAATACACCGAGGAGCATGAATGGGTTAGAGTTGAAGGAGACGAGGTGAGTATA
>CAZPNT010000176.1:0-2324 GCA_964588055.1 uncultured Candidatus Poseidoniales archaeon
GCATTTCACTGTGTCTTCAACAAGGTATGACATTATCCTCACCCCCCTTTCAACGAAAGGTATTAAATTCGCAAAAGGCATCTTATTTAAGGTTATAATATTACTATATTGTTATCTTCTGGGGCACGATTGGTCACACGGCAATCATCGAGAATCGTGAAATACGTATCTTCTCTGGCGCATATGGGGAGTTCGATGTCTGAAGGAACGTGGCCACCGGAGAGTATCGGCCTAACTCCTGGAAAGAGAGTTCTATTTCTGACAAAAGATTTGGAGTTGATCCGGAAGCAACTCTACGAAGGATTGGACCTCAGAATGGAGGACTTGTCGGTGGATGATCTTCTTGATGACATCAATACAGATGTGATGACTCCGGCTTGGGTTTGCTTCGATTATGACCCTGCCACGATTGCTGAAAATGCGTATGCTGGACTAATGCACGATGGGAGAAGGGTGTTTGAGCCTAGGGGATTGATTGATGGTGGCTTCGAGGTTATCGTCTCCGGACATAGAAAGGGAACCGGGTCCAGCAGGGAGACTGCCCCCCAATGTGAGAGGTGGTCTGGAATCAGGATTGTAATTGCCGCTTCCTTTGCACCAATACATGAGAGGAACAATCTGAATCTTGGGCAGCTAATGGGTGACCACGCGATCCTACGTAGGCTTCAGAGGGGTGAGAGGATACCTCTAACGGAGTTTACGGAGAAGTACGACCCAGTAAGTAGACTGATTCTGGAGAACGGAGGGATATTGCCATTCGCAAAGAGGATGAGGAAGGGAGGGGTGTCTCTTCCGGAGTTTGACACAAAAGAGCGTCCAATGACGATGATAGAGAAGTTGGTGTCAAACAAACTATTGGGCAACAGAGAGGAAAAGAGATTTGTGAAACCGGGCGATGCTGTGCTGGCACAGGTTGATGGTGGATATTCCCATGAGTTCACTACTGCTCAGGTACATATGTTCCTAGAAGATGAGTATGGAGAGGACTACAAAATCCCGAACCCGTCTAAATTCGCTGTTTTTGAGGATCACCTGCTTTATGCGACTGACGTCCCAAGATTTGGAAAGTTCACAGATAAGATACAAACACTCAGGGATATGCAAAATTCATTCCAAGAGTACACTGGAGTCAGAGACTATTCTGCTAAGGATGGGATTAGCCCTGGTATATGTCACCAAGTTGCTAGGGAGGAGTTCATCGACGTTGGCGACTTCATACAGGCCACTGATTCCCATACTTGCATGGGGGGAGCTTCCAATGCACTAGCCTATGGAGTGGGTTCCACGGAGTACGCTAATCTGATTCACAACCAATTCGCATTCGTCAAGGTTCCAGAAAGCATCCGTTTCGAATTGATTGGAGAGTTGGATCCAGGTTGCACCGCCAAAGACGTGATTCTCCATATCCTCTGGCGCTTTGCTGCCGAATCGGAAACACTGGATAGAAGCATGGAATTCGGTGGGCCTGGTCTAGCGAGCCTATCCATGGACGAGAGGGCAACGCTATGCAATATGGCTACAGAGTGTAGTGCGAAAACGGGAATCTGTGAGGCTGACGATATCACCGTCGATTGGCTGTTGTCGAGACGAGAGAATATGAACGAAGGGGATATCAGAGGGTGCTTCGTTCTGCCCGATGAAAGCGCCATCTATGACGGTGGAGTTCATGAGATCGATTTATCCGAAATCCGACCAATGGTAGCACATCCAGGAAATCCGGATGAAGGCATTCCCTCGGATCCGACAAACGGGGCCTACATTGACGAAATAGGCGATGTGCCAATAGATATCGCATATGCAGGTTCATGCACGGCTGGCAAGGATGATGACTTCTCCTACTATGCCATGGTTTGCGAGGCTGCACTTAGAGAGGGCTTGGCAATTGCTGACGGAGTAGACTGCTACATACAATTCGGATCTAAGTCGGTAAAGGAGCTATCATTGCAGATGGGATGGACAAGGACATTCGAAAAGGCCGGTGTCAAGCTCATCGATCCAGGTTGTGGCGCTTGCATCGGTGCAGGTCCGGGGGTAAGTGACAATCCAGAGCAAGTAACAGTGTCTGCAATAAACAGAAACTTCCAGGGTCGTTCAGGTCCGGGGAAGCTGTATCTTGCAAGTCCTCTGACCGTGATGACAAGTGCGTTCACAGGAAAAATCACAGCTTGGCATCCGGAAATATTCTCCTAATGTTAGTGGGTTTGCCAATCGATTGGGGCATTGTTCAATAGCGGTCTCGTTTCGGTAACGACCTACCTTGCAAGCCCCTAGTCAATCGGACAAGGGAGGACTTGGTGGTGGTATACTATGGACCCAGCAGAAAG
>CAZPNT010000177.1:0-2307 GCA_964588055.1 uncultured Candidatus Poseidoniales archaeon
ATAACGTAGTCCCTACCATCAATCGCTGCGGATGCTCTTGATGCCTTGAACAGGCCCTGGCTGGCCCTGGGAGAAGCACCCGCCTCTATTCTTGGGTCTGCTCTGGTTCTCTGAACAACTTGAACGATGTAACCCAGAATTGCTGGATCTATGTGCACTGTCTCTAGGGCCTTCTGCATCGCTACGACCTTCCGCGGCTCAACTATCTGCTCCACATCGTAGGTGTCCTTACCACGAAGCTTCCTCCTCTGTAGAATTGCCTTCTCTTCATCCATTGATGGATAGCCCATGCTCATCTTCATGAGGAACCTGTCCATTTGAGCCTCTGGTAGAGGGTATGTTCCTTCTTGTTCGATAGGGTTCTGGGTCGCCATTGTTACGAAAGGGGCTGGTAGCTTGTGAGTTATCCCTTCTATGGTTACTTGCTTCTCCTCCATAGCCTCTAGCAGAGCAGCTTGAGTCTTCGGTGGGGCCCTGTTTATCTCGTCAGCTAGGAGTATATTGGTGAAAAGAGGTCCGAACCTTGGTCTGAACTCCCCAGTCTTCTGGTCGTACATGTAGGTCCCGATGATGTCAGCTGGAAGAAGATCAGGAGTGAACTGGACTCTCTTGAACTTGCATCCGAGTGCCTCAGCGAATGTATTTGACATCAGAGTCTTGGCAAGACCGGGGTTGTCCTCAATCAGAATGTTCCCATTTGCTAGTATACCTATGGCTACCTTTCTGATATTCTCAGGCTTTCCTATGATGACCTTGGCCACCTCGCTCATCAGGTTGTTTGCATGTCCTGATACCGATTTAATCAGGTCTTTAGAGCTAGACCCACCACCCTGTGCAATCGTCACACTGAACCCTCTTGTTCCCTAGGCCGATTCCATGACTACTTGAGTGTTAGGTGCCCTTGAACACCCCATGCTCCAGTATTATCTGCCCCAGAAGTGGTCTTTCTTTCTGTGTAGGGCCAGTAGTTCCTCGTAGACCTCCTTCTCGACAGGCGTCATCTCCAGCTTCCTAAGCTTCCTGGCGTGTGACTCTGGTATGTCGACTAGTAGGACATCACCCTCCTCGATTTGCCTCCCCACCGTCACACCTTCAACCGAAATGGCAACCTCTGCTCCCTGTCTTGCCTCCTTGAGGCTCTCTTGGCCGGACCTGATCGACTTGATCCTACCCACTCGATTTCCGTCTTTCAGTAGTCCTTGTCCAATGTGGACCCTTCCTGCTAGAACCCTAACTCCTACAACAGCTGGTTTTGAAACTCTGAAAGTATGGTCAGGGAGAAGCATTATCCGTCCCGGATAAACAACGACCCCCCTACTCTCCTCTTCAAGCTCGGCCTTCCTAGCTTCCACCCATTCCTCTCTCTCCTCAAGAATCCTGTAGATGATCTCGGAACCTATGTACTTGACTCCAGCATCCGAGGAGTCAATCTCTTCTTCAGCCTCCTCCAGAATTTCAGTGCTGAATGCCATGATCATCCTATGTAGCGGTTCTGAGGCTGCCTCGGCGCTACGCACGTCCCTCCTGCTAACTTTCCCTATCGAGGCTTCTCGGATTGGGACGCCCTCTCCTCTAAGCTCCTTAGCCAGAGCCTCAAGACCGCCAACCGTGTCGGACTTTATGCACACTCCCTCCTCATCGAGCTCTATCGAGAGGTTTGCCTCTTCGTTAGCCGCCTCAATCGCGGACCTCCTCTCCTCTTCTGAGCTTACAACCCTGAGTGTAGTTCCTACTAGAACTCCTTCTAGGGATGGTGCGCTAATCTTGACTCCTGCCGCAGCATAGGCAGCCTCCGTGTTGTCCCAACGATCTCCCGCATCCCTCATCTCGCTCATGCCCCTTGGAGAGAATAGGCCCTTCACATGAGTGCTAACGCCCCCTCTGTCACTTACTAGGACTATCTCGTCCCCCTTCCTAATGGACCCCCTGTGCAGAATTAGGTCCAGAGTCTTTCCAAGCCCCCTCTCCTCCTTCATCTCTAGTACAGTAGCCTCTCCAGAGCCCTCTACGTCAGTCAACTGGTCCGAAAGGTACCTCTCTGCGAGTCCGATCACAACTGCTAGGAGATCCTGGATCCCCTCTCCCTCTCTGGCAGAGATTGGTACCATAGCAATCTCCTTTGTGAAATCCTTGATTTTCTCGTATCTCTCTAGGTTGAATCCGTCTTCAGCGAACTGCCCCACTAGTTCCCAATATCGCTGATCGAACAGTCCTAGGGACTCCTTGGACTGATCGCTCATCGAGATTGCCATGGATCGACCCTCTTCGAAATCCCATCCATGGATCCTATCCACTTTGTTCGCAGCA
>CAZPNT010000178.1:0-2263 GCA_964588055.1 uncultured Candidatus Poseidoniales archaeon
CAGAAGGAGGCTCGAGGTCCTGAAGGGGATAGACATGGAGGTCCGGAAGGGGGAGTTGGTCAGTCTGATGGGTCCCAGCGGCTGCGGGAAGAGCACCCTCCTGAACATAATTGGAGGACTCCTGGATGCGGACTCAGGCAACATTTCTCTTAGCTCATTCAACTACGGGACCAAGTCTCCCAGCAGGGTGGTGGACGTCAGGAGGAACGGGGTCGGTTGGATTTTCCAGGACTTCCACCTCATCGACCGCCTGAACGCCCTGGACAACGTGGCCTTCAGCCTGGAGCTTTCCGGCATCCCCTCGGGAGAGGCCGAACAGAGGGCCAAGTCAGCCTTGGAGAGAGTCGGGTTGGGAGACAGGATGGACTTCATCCCAGACCAGCTCTCTGGGGGTCAGCAGCAGAGGGTCGCAGTGGCTAGGGCCATCTCCGGGTCAAGGCCCCTGATACTGGCGGACGAGCCCACCGGAAACCTGGACGTCAAGAGCGGCCAAGAGGTCATCAAACTCTTCCAGGAACTCTGTGCAGAGGATGGTTTGTCGGTACTTATGGTAACCCACGACCCTCTTCTTGCTTCGATGGCAGACAGGATGCTGCTACTGAAGGACGGCGTCACCGCAGCATCGGACATCCGATCCGCATGGGGAATAGAGGAGGGCCAATGATGGCAGAGAAATCGGATGATGGTTCCAAGGATAGGATAGACCCCGTCACGGGGGTTAAGACGGGGGAGGATAACACTCCAGAGATGGAGCAAGAGGAATCTGTTGAGAGGACGGTTGGACAGGGCTTTGACCTCTCAAGTTACTCAGGCGCTATTGTCACCGTAATCGCAGTTGGGGTCTCGGTCGCCCTCGTCTCATTCTTAACGGACATCTCACCCAACAACTCCCTGTTCTCCCAGATCATTCCCACGATGCTGCAATCATGGATTTTCCTTGCATTCTTCATAGTGTTCGCGATTACTGCGGGGAGGTTTTTCAGGCTACTCTACTCACTAATCAGACCTATTATCGAACCTTCCAAGGGGCAGAAGAAGGTCAAGAGCGAGTTCTCCCTAGAGGACATGGCTCAGGACTGGATCAGGTCATTCCAGTCTCGTTGGCTTTCAGCCCCTAACAACATATCAATGGCTGTAAAGAGCGCTTGGAGGGGACGCGAGAGGGGTCTCGCAATCTTCGCAGGAGTGTTCCTCTCGTCATTGGTAATCACGACAGTACTTGCCTATGCAGTAGGCCTGAATCAGGCCTTCTTCGCCTTCAGCCTTGACGGGAATGAGTTCGATGCGAAAGTCGATTTCCAATCCGATCCAGATGCCGACTGGAAAGGGAGGACGAACGACTCAGCATTGTGGGAGTCTCTTTGCGTTGAGATAGTGGAGATGGAGGAATTCGAAGATTGCGGGCTTGTCTTCGGCAGGCAGGGAATCAGGGTCTCCGGATTCTTCGACTCAGGATTCACCACGCCCCAGCCACTCAACGTGCAAAGCGTCACAGGAGGATCCCCGGGATGGGATAACGTAAGTTGGGAATTCCCCGAGGCGAGTGAGAATGGCCCTCCGATAAACAGTGACAGGATAATTCGATTCTACGGGGACGGAGTATGGGACGGCGAGCTGGGTGAAAGGCACGGTAAGTCGGTGATCTACGGATCCTGGCCGAGCTCGGCGGCAGACGCCGAGGCAAACAGGTCGGTAGTGCTGCCATCCAAGATAGCGAGCACTGCAGGCGTGGAAGTCAACGAGACGATTGACACCCTGACATTCAGCTACGTTCTCGAGACGTACGAGGGAGGGGACATCGATATCGGCTTCCAGGAGTGTCAGGCACAGGTCGAATTCGTCACGAGCGAGGACTCCGCGCCAGTCCTCTTCTGCAAGGACAGCTTCACGGTGACAAACCTCACCATCTCTGCGATCTACGAAGAGGGGGACTTCGGCAATCCCACGCTACTCTTCCACCCCGTCATTGTCTCCGATTCCGTCCTCAGCGAGCAGCAGAAGACTACCCTGATGCAAAATGACCACGGCTACCTTGGAGTGGCTCTGGACAGGACGCAGATACCCACATCCTCAACGGCAGCGGCCACGAGTTGGCTTAGGGATATCAGTGATGATCTAGAGAGCGTGAGGACGAGTGTAGATACCCTCGATCCAGCGACAGGGGAGCCGACTGGCAGAACTGAGTCGGTCCTACTTCCAAGGGAGTTCGTCATTGGCGAGGGTGCGGGAGCGGTCGCACTCTCAATCGAGTACAACGACATAG
>CAZPNT010000179.1:0-2228 GCA_964588055.1 uncultured Candidatus Poseidoniales archaeon
TTTAGGTGCCTCATCCTTTCTATTGCCGCCAAATCTAGTCTTACTCCCTTTCCATCGAACCTTTCTATGGTCAGCTGCCGCTCTGTTATTACTGCGCAGCACTTCCCTCTCGCTCCGACTAAGTAGAGTCCGCCGATTAACTCGGCTTCCCTCTTCTTAGTCGGGCCCTTAGGCCCGGCTAATCCCATCCGAACCTTCGAGCGTTTAATCTAAGGTATAAGTTCATGGGGAGTCGAGGACAAAACTCGTGCTACTTAGAGACATTTTATTTCTAGCCGAATCTAGGTCAACGCATGGCCTCTCTAGCCTCTGCTGCTAACTCCCACATCTCTTTCTCTGAATGAGTTTGAGGCTCGAATTGTGGAATTTGGACAGGCTTCATCGAGTCATCAATCGCCACCATGAAGAAGAAACCTGAGCAAATCTCTTCACCAACCCAATCCGATCTCGAAAGTCTGCAAGAAGTGACATGGGCCCCTACTGTTCTCGGCGAGGTCCAAACAACTCTGGCCGTTGTCCTGATTATGTCTCCCTGGAATGCGGGTCTTTTGAATTTCAGAGCATCAACCGAGACAGTCACGAAGACTTCGTGCGCGAACTTCGAGGCAACCATTCCCGCAGCTGTATCCATGATTGACATCAACCTCCCACCGAAAAGTGTGTTCAACGCATTAGTGTGGCCCGGAAAAACCTCATTAAGTACTACAACTGGCTCATTTGAGAACGGAGATTCGCCCTTCATCAATCATCCACATAACATCATCTGCCTTGAATGCTCCATTGTTAGGCTCCTTCAAACACCAGTTTACCGCTTAATTCAATCGAGAGGAGTTACTCGAACACTCATGAGAGTGCCGAGACTTAGGTGGGAACCTTCCGTTTTCCAAGATTCACAAGGTGGTTCTGCGATTCTCTGGCCATACCTTCCATGCATCAGGATGCCCATGAAGATGAGGCCCAGAGAGTGGGATGCACTGGCTTTACTTTCATCTTCAGACGAACTCATTTCGCTTAGGGAGGAGGAGGGACAGGATAAGGAGAGCCCCGGAGTACATTTGGAATCTGCAGTTGCCTCAGGTACTACGCTCGGGATGCTAATACGAGACCTTTCCGAACTCGAATTAGAGGGTCCAGCCATCCCTGATCCCGAGAGAATCAGGCTCCTAAGGCACGCAGAGAATTCTAGAGGAGGGATGCCGATTTATGCCATCGAACCGGGTATTGACGACTCAAAGTGGGCCGATTGGCAATCTAGATGGGCCGACGAACAAGTAAGATTCCGGAATCTAATTGCCACAATTAGCAGGACTAGAAGATGGTCCAAGACACGAAAGGCAGCGATATCCAGAGTGCAAACCTCACCATTCGCTAATCCTGACTTGGGTGCGGCAGCAGCAGTTTGTGCAGCATGGTGGATGGAGGAATCTCTATGCCTTACCGAGGAACTTTCCAAGGAGAGGGATACAAGATACGCCTCAAGGATAAGGGGTGCGATATCAGATTTGAGAGAAAATGAAGAAAATGAGTGGCGAGATGGCGGCCCAACTCTTCTTGTTCCGGTTCAGCAGTGTCATTTGCCTAGTCTAGAGGATAGCCTAATTGCCTGCGAGTCTGTCGAGATGCCGGAGAGGGAGCAATGAAGGCACTAGAAGTGAACATCGAGACTCAGACTTTCAGGGTTATTCCCTCAGAACCAGTACAAATTGAGGAAGCCGTGAAGTATGCCAATGCCAGAAGCAACGGCGAGTTCGCGGTCATCGAGCATCAAGACCCACACGCACTAATTGTCATCGATACAGATGGCTCGATTCTAATTCATGGAATCTCTAACCTAGAAGCAGCTTCGCTAATCGCAAAAGAAACTCTGCTTAGACTTGGCCTCCCCGATAGCGGTCTAGTGATAGAAAGAGGAGAGGTCCTTGCCAGTTTTTCCATAGGAAGGGCAGTTCTTATCGGACTAGCCGCCGAGCGGTTCAAGGATGCAGAGCACGATCTAAGGATTGATGCCCTCAGGATTACGGCAAAGAGGCACAATTGTTCCATTCTCTTATTCAATAACGGGAAGGGAATAGTACTGGGGCAGTCTTCTCGTAAGGTAGCTCAGATGGCTGCTTCATATTGGATCTCAAGATTGAGTGACGAAGGAGCTCTGGCGTGAGAAGATGCTTGAGCAAGGAAAGTGGGTCGGGCCGATCATAGACCAACACATGCATCTTGACAGAGAAAAT
>CAZPNT010000180.1:0-2170 GCA_964588055.1 uncultured Candidatus Poseidoniales archaeon
TCAGGTCGGCATTGCTCAGGTCGGCATTGCTCAGGTCGGCTCCGCTCAGGAGGGCATTGCTCAGGTCGGCACCATTCAGGTTGGCATTGCTCAGATTGGAACCTGTAATCATAGCCCCGCTCAAATCGGCCCCTGATAGGTCCGCTCCACTCAGGTTTACTCCAATGAGAATTGCTCCGGAGAGGTCGACTCCTGAGAGGTTGATGCCAGAGAGGTCGGCTTCCACCAGTCTGACTTGGGGGCCAAATATGGCCCCTCCAGTGCACACGTATCCTTCATACAGCTCACTGGGGCATCCTGTCAGGTTCACTGCAGAGAAGTATGTGAGTGGCCTTTCGCTAAGGTCGACCCCTGACAGGTTTACTCCATCGACCCATGCAGCATTGAGATCTGCCGTAGGGCCTATGAGGTGGTGGTTACAGTTTGACATGTCTAGGACATCCAGATAGTCCTCCCACTCGCTAGCGTACCATTCGTCATCAGTGGGACAATGGGAGAATTCTAGAGGGACTTCGGGGGACACGCAACGCCACCCTTCCGGCAGTTGGGACGGGCATCCCCTGAGGTACCTGATGCTGGTATCGAATAACTCTGCATCCGTCAAGTCGGCTCCTGTAAGATCGGCCCATTGCAGGTAAGCCTCTGAGAGGTTGGCCCCTGCCAGACTGGCATTGGAGAAGTCAGTTAGAAGGAATTCGGACCCGAAAAGGTTAGCCGTCGTTAGGTCGGAGCCGCTGAAGTCAGCAATCCATATCGTGCTTTCCCTAATGCTTGCCCCTACGAGGCTCGAACCGCTCAAGTCTATTGGCTCGACGTTTGGAAGGTCCACCCCCTCCACGGTTATAGCAGGAGTCCACGACAATGCAAATTTGTTGTCTAGTTTCACCCCATCAAGCTCGGCTCCCGGGCCGAAGAATATCAGGCCCCAGCCTTGGCCTACTACTCCCTCCCAGATGGTCTCGCTGTCGTAAATCGCTCGTCCGAAGCTAGCGCCCGAGATGTCGGCACCCGAAAAGTCGGCACCCCTGACGTTCGCCCCTTCAAAGTCAGCGCCTTCCAGATCCGCCCCGCTGAAGTTAGAATAAATCAGCATCGCTCCCGTGAAGTTCCCGTCTCTTAGGTCCATTCCACTAAAATCCGCCCCGATTGCGGTCATCATGTAGTCGTAATCTTCTACCGCACATACCGCTCCATCTGGAGGGTTGTCCGGACATCCAATTCGGGGTTCATCATTTCCCAAGCAGCCCGCTAGAGGCATTATGAGCAACATTAGGGCGATGGCATTGGCATTCTTCTTCATGGACCGATGGCAGAGGAAGAGGCGTATAGTATTCCCTGGTTTACCCCTCTGATTGGCAATAACAATCGGTTACGATTCATAGCCCGGATATCGCCCTGTCGAAATCGGCGATGATGTCCCTAGCAGACTCGATGCCAGCAGAAATCCTGACCATGCCCTCTGTGATTCCCACGGCCAGCCTGTCCTCCTCCGACATCAGCCTGTGCGTCATTGAGGCAGGATGCTGCACGAGGGTGTCCACGTTCCCCAGGCTCACGGCCAGGGAGCACATCGACAGCCCATCCATAAGGCGGCTCGCGGTGTCGAAGTCCCCCAAGTCAATGGATATCATGGCCCCGAAGTCGTCCATCTGCCTCGCGGCTATGTCGTGCTGGGGGTGGCTCTCCAGCCCCGGCCAGTAGGTCCGGACGACCCTCTCGTTGGAGTCGAGGAACTCCGCCAGGGCACGCGCGTTCGCGCAGTGCTCCCTCATCCTCAGGGGGAGGGTCTTCAGGCCGATGCTGGTGAGCCAGCAGTCAATCGCGCTCGGCACCGCACCGATGTATCGGACCAGGGCCCCCCCTCCGTTCTCGACGAAGTCGGGGTCCCTGCTCACCAGGGCACCCCCGATGACAGTGCCGTGGCCGTTGATGAACTTGGTAGTGCTGTGGACCACGACGTCCGCCCCCAGGGAGAGGGGGCGCTGGAGCACAGGGGTCGCGAACGTGTTGTCGACGACCACCCTGGCGCCGTGGGAGTGCGCTATCTCCGTGGTGCTGGCGATGTCTATCACGGACATCGTGGGGTTTGCAGGGGTCTCGATGTAGACCACCTTCGTGTTCGGGTTGGCTACCAGCTCCTGCTCGAGCAGGTCCCCTCTTAGGAGGGGGA
>CAZPNT010000181.1:0-2149 GCA_964588055.1 uncultured Candidatus Poseidoniales archaeon
CCCTCATCCCCCCATTGGGCCCCGAGCACGACGCTGGCAGGCAACGGCCTCGTAACATGGCGATAGGTGTTTGAATGCTTTGGATGCGATTCGTCACTCCACGTTGCGTTGGGAAGCGATTATGAAGGTCAGGCAGGTCGCGCGACATCATGGCACAGAGGCATCCTGAGGCTGAAGCGAGGCTTCTGGTCAAGTGGGTCTGCATGAAATGCTCAGCGACCTCCCGAGCCCATGACGGGGTCAAGCCACCAAAATCCTGTAGGAAGTGCGGCTATACTGGCTTTAGGAAGAAGGCCTCAGAGAGAAGGAAGACATGAGCATGAGTCTCGGGTCTGCAGGACTCGAGGGATTCGCGCTGAGTTTGGGCCTTATTCTAGCAATAGGACCTCAGAATGCCTTTGTTATGAGGCAGGGGCTGAAGAGTTCGCATGTTTTCGCTACCTGTCTTGCATGTTCTCTTGCTGATGCCATCCTGATAGCAGCCGGAATCCTCGGTATCGGAGCCATAGTTGCGAGCTTTGATGGTGCTGAGTCGCTAATCGCTTTCGGTGCAGCCTCTTTCCTGTTCGGGTATGGGATCCTGAGAATCAGGTCATCGATGAATCCTGAGGCAATAATCGTGGAAGGAGAGGCGTCTGAAAGCCTGGCTGCAACCATGGGAGCTGTTCTCGCTTTCACATTCCTTAACCCGCATGTGTACTTCGACACGCTCCTCCTGATAGGAGGGGCATCTATGGGTTTCTCAGGAGACGAAAGGGTTGCTTTCGGAGTAGGGGCGACTGCTGCTTCTTTCCTGTTCTTCTTCTCCCTAGGGTACGGTGCCAGGGGCCTTTCGGGAGTATTGAATAGCCCCGATTCTTGGAGGGTAATCGACAGGGGCATAGCAGCAGTGATGTTCGTAATCGCTGGTGCGATAATTCTGCCCTACCTATGACAAGATCTCGGATAGTGCAGAAACGAGTTCTCCTATCTCCTCGAGGTTGTTGTCAATGTGTGGGGAGACCCGGAGAAGCCCCGATCTGCTAGTGACTAGTATGGAGAATTCTGATTGTAGCCTGTTCGCAGTTTCCAGACTGCTGACCCCCGAGGGGAGCCTTAGGCTGACTATTGCGCTTCTCTCCGACTCAGAAGTTGGCGAAACGACGCGGGCCCCCAAGCCCTCTGCCTCCCTGATCAGGGAGTCGGCGAGCTCCAAATCATGCCTCCAAACCTCTTCCATGCCTATTTCGTCCAGCTCCTCTATCGCAGCCGCCAGACCGAGCGCTGCTCCGAAGTGAATGGTGGTGAACTCGAACCTGCTGGCGTCGTCGGGAAGTTCTAGCCTGTCTGCCCTCAGGTCCCAGAGGTCTGCATTGCTCCTGAATCCAATAAGCCCGGGGTTCAGAGTTCTGACCACCGATGGGGAGATGAAGCCGACGGCAGCGCCATAAGTCCCCCTCAGCCACTTGTAACCCGAGGAGACGATTGCGTCGGCCTTTGTCGAATATGCGTCGATGGGCACCATCCCCATTGACTGGGTGGCATCTACGACAAGCAACGCTCCAACGGAGTGAGCGGCATCGGAGATCTCCCGGAGATCGTACCTCTGTCCGTTGGAGTACTCTACGTGCGACACGGTTACCACAGAGGTGTCCTCATCTATCAGGGATGCCAGGTCCTCCGGATCCGTGTACAGGTCGTCATCGTGGTCGGCCAACCTGATCTCGGCCCCGGTGTGCTCTGCGACCCTGGCCCAAGGGTAAACTGTGGAGGGGAATGACGACCTCGTGGAGACCACGTTGGTCCCTTCCTTGGGGGATACCGCCCATGCAATGGAGCAAAGCAGCTCTGTTGCGCTGGATCCGACGCACATGTCTGCGACATCGCAGGAGAGGAGCTTGGAAGAGGCCACTCTCAATGGCATCATCCCGTTCTTCTCGGCCTCTCCGTCGAACTCCGCCGCGCCCCCTCTGGCGAGAGACTCGGCCCATTCGGAAGAGACCCTGTGGGCCGTGGGAGAGGTGGTTGCTACGTTCGCGTAGGAGAGGTTTGTCCACTGCCCCATCTCAATCGAAGCGTCATGGGGAGGGATTGCTCTTCAATTCTCAGGAGCGGCTGACTTCGTTCAGCATCTCCTCGAGAGCTGTTTGGAGCTGGAGGCATAGGGGGC
>CAZPNT010000182.1:0-2139 GCA_964588055.1 uncultured Candidatus Poseidoniales archaeon
CTGCATGATGATCGAGCCCGTGACTATCGGCCCGATCCCCAGATGCATGATGGAACCGGAGGCCCCCGCCATTATCGCTCGGAACGACGAGAACACGTCCAGGGTCGTGTCGGAGAGCCCGTAGATCATCACGTTGGTCATCATGAAGTAGATGATCAGGACCAGGGTGGTTGTCCACAGCTTCTGGTTGAACCTGACGTGGCCCTCTGGCTTGGATATGCTGGGGTAAACGTCGACGAGCCTCTTGAGCCCGTAGAGCCTGCTTCCCCCGTCCCCGGTGTACAGCAGGCACGACAGGGCCAGCCCGGTGGCCAGCCCGAAGAGCACGACCCCCACGAGGAGGAAGCCGAAGGCCGACTTGTCGACCCAGCCCCAGTAGGAGAATGCAATGACTATGGCCAGCCACGAGTAGGCCTTCGCGTACTTCCCGACGACTGGAATCTCCGAGACCCGCTCTGGCAGGTCCGTCATCGTGCCCCACATGACGAATGCGACGTATGGGATCGAGGTGGCTAGCAGGATCAGCGCCTTGCTCTGGTCGTCCCCTCCGGCTGAGAGGTCGTCCCTTACCCAGTAGTACAGGGCGCCCCAGTATATCGCGCACATGGCGACGACGCCGAACCAGTTCGGGCCTTTGCTTACCATAGTCTAGCCTCCTCTGGGAGAAGCTACTCCTCTTCCCACTCACCCCAGTCTTCGTCATCGTCGCCCGTCTCGATGGTGCCGCCTGCGGCCTCCACCTTCTGGATCGCCTTGGCGCTGGCCTCGCTGACCTTGATCGTGATTGGCCTGTCTATGTTGCCCCTTCCGAGGAGCTTGTCGAAGCCCATCTCGGACAGGTCTATCGAGTCGCCCTCTGCCATCTCGGCTACCTGTCCCAGGTTTATCGAAGAGTTCACCACCCTGAGTCCCGGGTGTCGGTTGAAACCGTGCATACCCCAGTGACCTGGCATGAACTTCAGGCGGGTCATGACCTTGTGCTTGTTCAGGCCGGCGTTGCCTCTGCCGCCCCTCTTGCCTGCTCCCCTGCCTGCCTTCTTTCCGCGGCCGTGGTACCGGCTCCTTCCTCTGAATTTGTTAGTCCTCGAAACCATGCTATCCCCTCAGTACATCCTCGCTGCCAGTTCGACTATGTCCTCGCCTCTGAATCCCAGCGCCCCGCCGACGGAGTAGGCTCGCTTGACCCCGCCCCATCCCTTGGCGCCTCTCGGGGGGTGGAGCCTGAAGACGGGCTTCATCCCCTCGACGTCCTTGGTGGTGGCATCGCCTGAGGCGATGGCCTTGGATAGCGCCTTGATTGTGGAGTGCTCGCTGCCAGACTTCACCACTGAGTCGGTGACCTGCTTGTCGCCGGGCATCCTTCCCCTCTCGTTGATCAGTGTGGCGATGGTGTCCGCGTCGACCTCGCCCCACGTCACGTAGTCCTTGGCCTTCTGCAGCATGCCATCGTATGCGGGAGTCTGAGGAACGAGCACGGCGTGGTTCACGCGGGTGAGGTTCAGCATTGACATGGTGTCCCTGATCTTCTTGGTCACGCCTCGGTCGCTGCGGACCCTGATTACCAGGTAGCTCATGCGTTTCTCCTCCCTACGGTGATGTGGAGCCTCTCTCCGACCTGGTCGCTTACCTTGGTCTTGCTGAGCTCCTCTAGTGCGTTGAATGTGGCCTTCGCGAAGTTGATGGTTGACCTAGTCTGTCCGGAGGACCGGGACCATACGTCGTCGACCCCTGCCAGCGTCAGGACCCTCCTGCCGTAGTCCCCGATCACCAGTCCCTTTCCGGACGGTGCGGGCAGCAGAGTTACCCTGGTAGACCCGGATCGCCCTGTGGACTTGAACGGGATGCTGTTCCCTGGCCCCTCTGCGGACTCCCATGACCCGTTGCCCCTCAGGACGGGGACCATGTTGAGTTTTGCCTGAGTGATTGCCTTCTGGATGGTGCTGGCGACCTCCTTGCCCTTGCAGACGGAGAGTCCGACGTAGCCGTCCTTGTTCCCGACCGCGCAAAGCACGTTGAATCTGACTCTCCTTCCGGAGTCCGTCATCCTCTGGATCATGTTGACGCTGAGCACGTCGTCCTCCATCTCTGGAAGGAGCGCGTCGACGATCTCGACCTCCCGGATCGGGTATCCTGTGGCCA
>CAZPNT010000183.1:0-2136 GCA_964588055.1 uncultured Candidatus Poseidoniales archaeon
CTCTCCCTTCGCCATGTTCACCCGAGGTCGAGAAATCCAAAGAAAACCTTCCGGCTCCTCTAGCATACTTCATGGGGCCCCTGTTGGACGCTCTGGCATGAAGTGGGACGACCCCCCTCTGTGGCCTGTGGCGATACCGAGCTTGACCGGATTTGCTGCAGCATGCACCCCATATTTAGTAAGCGGCATACCACGGCTTTTCGACGGTGACCTGACAACTCCTTTCATCGGGCTGGTGATTCTAACCCCCCTCCTTTTCTTCTCGCCAGAGCCAACCGGAGGTAAACCGGAGTTAATCGTCGGAGCTAATGCGGGGATGCTTTTCGCATTCCTTCCCCAAGCAATCTTCTTCGTTTGGTTCATTGTAATCATTCTTATCTGGATATTCGAGTCAATGCAAGTTTGGAGACGCAACTACCCGCCATTCAGAGTGGGCACTTGGATAGGGCTAGGAGCAGTATCTGGACTATTCATCGGCAGTTTGTTCGCCCACAATATCCTCGTCTGAAACAAACATCCACCCCATCACAAGTCCAGTGATTGCGAAGGAAGGGATGGATGACAGAACCGCGGACCAGATAAGCTGGCCATCCACATGCTCAATTGTGATTCTGACTTCACCAACCCCATCTTCTCCCTGATTGGAAACTAATACGTAATGCCCATCGTATACAGTGGGAGTATCAACCTCTACTATGTACTCCTCTCCAGGGCCCAGTAGTCGTATGTCTTGTTCCGAGAATGCGGACCAGTCGATCCTACCGTCTCCTGCATGCTCTTGCACCATGTCCCGGTGTATGACTAGCAACTCCACGGACTCGCTCCCCACATTTCTGACCTCTACCTCAGCGGGATGCCACAAACTGTGAACCTCGACCACGTCTAGGTTTACATCTCCGGGCCCAACTCTCATAGTTGGCTCACTGTCATCCGTCCCAGGACCATCGACTACCACAGCGATGAGGATCAAGGTCCCTATTATGGAGAATGCAGCAGCAGTGTAAGAAACCCGCCTTCTAGGAATGAGAGAGCGCCACCCCCTCTCCCTGAGGCTCCTGAGCTTGGGCTGTATGCCGTGGGCGAAGAGGGCGCATAATACCGCCATGACCACTCCTGGAATGACATCGGAAATCCAGTGAATTCCCAAATATTGGATACTGAAAAGGTAGATCGGGATATTTGCTGCTACGAAAAGGTCGAACTCCCTGTGGCGCCACTCCCCCATCGTGATCCCTAGGTCCCTTACGTGCAACCGATTGATGATTAACAGGCCCAGCGGGAGTCCAACGTGTAGGCTGGGGATGCCGTTGTCGAGGGGATCCACTTCAGTGAAGAAGAACAGATTCCAGGACTCGTGATACATGATTGCATCCATGCCGGGGACGTACGAGGATGTGACCTCCACGTTGAAGAAAAGGTATAGTGGAACTGCCAGCACGTAAATTACTGAGTAGTTCAGTACGGCCTTGTCGGCCATCACCTCATCCCTACAGAGGATGTAATACATCGGACTGAACCAAATTAGGAATAGGTATACGAAGAGATAGTGGAAGGAGAGTACTTGACTAAGAAGGCCATTTCGAAAAGTCTCCTGAACCCAGAGAGTCAATTCCCCTTCGAACCCATGGATGTAGTGGGTGAAACCACCGACCCGGGGTTTTATCGCCTCGTTGTGTTGATCAATGAAGGCCTTGAATCCGTACATGATCACATAAACAGAAATGTGCCATTTGTACCCCTTTTCTCGGATTTCCCCTAATAGATCACTCAGGGCGACCCTCATCTCGGGCTCATCCCTGGTTAGGAACCTCTGGATTGGAATCGTCATCAGGAGTATCGCACCCATCACCGTCTCGTAGGGTCCGAAAGGCCAGTCCATGGTCGCACCGATTACAATCGAGCCATGAAACTTACACTTACAAGCCAATCCTTTCCGCCATTAGTCGCTCCCCAACCCATAAGTCGAGTCACTACTGGCGCATTGCATGGATGGCCACGATCTATGGCTCTCTCAATGCGAAAAAATCGGCTTCTCACCATCTCCTCGAAAGTATGAGGAGGGAACTCGGACGTCTCAGGACGCTGCAGACCAACTGGGGTGCGAGGTAGCTCACATAGCCAAATCAATCGTATTCG
>CAZPNT010000184.1:0-2132 GCA_964588055.1 uncultured Candidatus Poseidoniales archaeon
TCTAGGTCTTAGAATCCTTCAAGCGAAATGCTTCCATCGCTGAGCGATGAATGAGCGCCCCATCGCTAGGAACGTCATCTCGAGAGATAGGTTCTCCAGACTATTCTCTCTCGGAGACAGGAATGCACCGGAATCTTTCTCTCCATGCATAATTTTAGGTAAGAACGACCCAGAATTGCCAATTCAAATTGCTCCACTATCATTCTCATTGGATAACTCTGTAATTCCTTCTTCTATGGAAATTTCCACTCGTGCAAAACTTTGCTATCCATTCGACAAACTAGACAAGTGGATTGCTTCCCAGGGATTGCTAATCCCGCCCAGTCTTGTTGAGTCTAACTCTGGAGAATTCCCATCCGGTGCTGAGATATTGCCAGTTACTTGGAACTCTTTGCACCATGATATATCATTGCAAAGTTTGGATTTTCAACCTTCAATAATTGCTCTTATTGACTCTCCTCAGCTTTCCAATAATGTTGGATTGATAGAAAGGGCCCTATTGACGATTCGGACTCACTTCCCATCTTCATTGGTCTGGACTCCCGGGATATCAGGTCCGGATAATTGCGCCCTACTGTCATGGATGGGCGTTGACCTATTCGATCTTGCTCGTTCCCGACAAGCCTCCTCACTTGGCGTTCTTCTAACAGAATCCGGTCCAAGACCGCCAGAGCCTTCGACTCAGGAGGACTCTTCAATGCAGTCTCAGTGTAGAATGTGGGTCGACTCAATTTCTGCCACTAGGTCTGCAATCAGAGAAGGATCATTGAGGGAGTTAGCCGAACTTCAAAGCAAATCTAGCCCGCGGTCCGTCGAGCACCTAAGGAGGCATGATCAACTTTCGTTCGAGCAATCAGGAACACTAGGTCTGACCAAAAGCTCAGCCCAATTTGGTACGCAGTTAAGGTGCCACTCCTTCGAAAGTAGAAACGATGTAACGATTCGTCTGTGGAGGGAAGCAATTTCAGAAAACTACGAGGCCCCAATTAGGCAGAGAGACGTATTGGTACTGCTTCCTTGCTCAGCAAAGAAACCATACAGGCTCTCAACAAGTCACTCCAGGTTCAGGCGTTCTATCGGCAAAACGAGAGTACACGAAGTGATGGTGACAGCACCTTTGGGCCTGGTTCCAAGAGATTTGGAGGACTTATGGCCCGCAGCTCACTACGATATCCCCGTAACTGGTGACTGGGACGAAGATGAATTATCAATTATTAGACACATGCTTCGTAGATTAGTTGACAGGATTGGTTACTCTTTGATTGTTAACCATTCTGGAATAGAAGCCGGCATAGATGGAATCCGTGAAATCGATACTAGGATGGGTGAATCAGCTGGTTCAAAGACATCACTAAAGAGACTGCAAGATGCTATATTTTCCGCATTCGAAGGAGACTCTGCAGATTTAGATTTCAGTCCAAGGGAGGAGAAGATGAAATCCATATCTAGATTCCAATTCGGCTCAGACGAATGGCTCGATGGATGCCAGATTCGTGGTAGACCCCCAATCTTTACAATCTACAAAGATGGAGAACAGATGGCAAAATGGGATCCTAGAAGAGGGAGGTTCCTTTTTTCAAAGGCTAGTCTTGAGGTTCTTTGGGGCCTCAATCTCCTTAGGGCCGTTGAGATAAGGCCGGAAATCGACTGGATAGGGGATATCTTTCCAAGTATGGTTCAGGAATGTGATCGTTCCATTCTTGTTGGTGACGAATTAGCAGTCATCCAGGAAGGAAAACTTCTGGGCTCCGCGAGGGCAGTTGCACCTGGTTGGGAATGGCCTTTTGGTCCGGGTAAACTGGCAAAGTCAAGACACCGACTATGATGCTGTGGCACCAAATGGTGCTGCGTAGCGGTTAAAGAGGGAAAGCAGGTCGCCGGGCTCCTGAGGTATACATTTGTCTAGGATGCACAGTAAGGGAAAGGGCGCTAGCGGGTCTAGCAAGCCACATTCCGGTGCTCCTCCCGAGTGGTCAAACTCCGATAAGAAAGAAATCGAGGAACTAATTCTGCAACTCTCAGAAGAGGGCCACTCAAATGCATCAATAGGAACTATTCTTAGGGATAAGCATGGAGTTCCTAACGTAAGGTTAGTTACCGGGGAAAGAATTTCTCAGACTCTAGAAAGATTG
>CAZPNT010000185.1:0-2132 GCA_964588055.1 uncultured Candidatus Poseidoniales archaeon
GCACCCGGCTCTTAACCGGGCGGTCGCGGGTTCGAACCCCGTCAGACCCGCCATTGTCTATGCCAAGCAATCGAGGATTCATAACCGATGGTCGGAGACGACCGATTAGGCGACGCTATGGGGAAGAAACACTGGATTGGAGATGTTAGGTCTGGCTCCCACAATGCCGAAGAGGTAGAGCTGAAGGGATGGGTCCACAGGGCAAGGGGTTCCAACAAGATTTGGTTTCTGGTTCTTCGCGACTCGACGGGGCACGTGCAGTGCGTAGCAAAGAGGGACGTCGTTGGCGACGAGTGCTTCGAATCTCTCAAGAACGCCCTAATCGAATCAAGCGTGGAAATCCGAGGTGTCGTCGAGCCCACTGATCGCGAGCATGGTCACGAGGTCCAGGTTTCCTCTGCCAAAGTAATCGGGCCCGTCAACCCCGAACGCCCCTTCCCGATCACCGAATCGGCAATGGAGGAGTCGGATGGCGGGGAGACCGAGTTCCTCCTGGACAACAGGCACCTCTACCTGAGAACAAGCCGAATGACCACCATGCTAAAGATCAGGAGCTCTGTATTCGGGGCCATTCACTCATACTTCCGCAACAGAGACTTCACGGAGTACCAGGCACCGAACTTCGTCGCAGGTGCAGTCGAGGGGGGAAGTACCCTATTCGAAGTCCCGTACTTCGGAAAGAAGGCGTACCTCACACAGTCATGGCAGCTGTATGCCGAGGCTGCCATGCCCGCTCTAGAGAGGCTGTACACTATGGCCCCATCTTTCCGGGCCGAGAAGAGCAGAACTAGGAGGCACCTCACCGAGTTCTGGCATGCCGAGATGGAGATAGCATGGGCATCCAATGACGAGGTAATGGAGCACGGTGAGGGAGTGGTGAGGCACGTCGCAAGGACACTCCTCGAAGAGAGGCCTGAGGAGCTTGAGGAATTAGGCCGCGACCTCTCTCTGGTAGAGAGATACGCCGAAAGCGATTACCCCCGGATCCGCTATGACGAGGCGATAGAGGTGCTCCAGTCCAAGGGAGTAGAGGTAGAGTGGGGGCAGGACCTAGACTACTCGAAAGAGAAGATCCTAACAGCTGACTTCGAGGTCCCTCACTTCCTCACTCACTACCCAAGGGTTGCCAAGCCGTTCTACCACCGCCCTGATCCTGACGACCCCAAATACGTACTATGCCATGACCTACTAGCACCTGAGGGGTACGGAGAGATCATCGGTGGCGGCGAAAGGACATGGTCCGAGGAGGAAATACTGGAAAGGATAGATGAGGAGGGGACGCCACGAGAGCCCTACGAGTTCTACATCGACATTAGGAGGTACGGGGGAGTCCCTCACGGAGGCTTCGGCCTAGGGGTGGACAGGTTATGCACGTGGCTTTCCGGCGCTGACCACATTAGGGAGGCCATCCCATTCCCAAGAGACAGCAGAAGGGTAACTCCCTAGGCCGTGGTACAATGGATTCCGAGCAGACACGCCCACTTGCAAGGCTAGTAGCGCTCTCAGCAGTTACAGCCAGCCTCTGCTGCCTTCCCTCGGTAGTTTGGGTGATGCTTGCAGGATCTTCTGCTATAGTCGCAGCCGACCAACTCTCGAACGACCTTTACTATTCATGGGTGAGGTTCGCCCTCTACCTCGTTTCCCTCACGATGCTCTCCTACGGCCTCGTTGTTTACTTCCGCAATCGGGGAATCTGCACAATGGACGACGTAAAGAGAGAAAGAAGGAAGGTTGTCAATACCACACTGGCAGTATTCACAGCCGCCATAATGACGTACCTAGTCTGGAACTTCGTCATACTCGAGATTGTCGGGATAGCCATAGGACTCCCGTGGGAGGACTCCGCCTTCTGGAACTAGAGTCTCACTCAACGAATGCCTCTTACGACGACCGCCCCTAGCAGCCTCATGACAGACGTCTGGCGAGACATGGACATCGCCAATCCGACCGAGGAGCACTCGATGCTGAGGGAGATGGTTAGGAACTTCGTCAGAGACAGGGTGGAACCTCAGGCCCTGGAGAATGATCGCGAGGAGAGGTTCAACCTAGAACTCTTCAGGGAGATGGGATCGATGGGGCTGCTGGGGCTCACTGCCCCACCAGAGTATGGGGGAGCGGGAATGGATGCCACC
>CAZPNT010000186.1:0-2125 GCA_964588055.1 uncultured Candidatus Poseidoniales archaeon
TTGTAGGCAGCCATCAGGGGGTCCCCGGTTCAAGTCCGGGAGCGCGGACCACTAAACTCTCAGTTCGTCGAGAGGAACTCGAATCGAGGGGATATTGAATGGGAAACTGTGACGGCTGGTTTTAGGTGGGTAAACACTACCAGAATTACCCATCTGAAGAACTTCCTCTTTTGTTATAGAATTCCTACCGGAGTCAGGCCAGACACCAACTTCTACAGACTCGTCAAGTAGGTAATCTACCATCACAACGGGTACCCTTCTGAGTCCCAGAGATCGTGCGGCAGTCCACTTGTGGTGTCCGTCCAGAATCACCAAAGACTCCCTATCTACAATTATGGGCTTGTAGAATCCTTTGCTGATTAGCTTTGCAGTTCTCGTCTCCAAATTATCTGGAATGACCTCTTCATGACCCTTCAGAGAGTCAATTTCTACCATTTCCACACCCACCAACTGCCCACTCATCGCTTCATGATGATGCAAGCAGGCTCATAAATGAGTTCTAGGTCGGCGGGCCGCTAGAGGTCTGTCCATGGGATTGCATAAGCATGTTAGTGGTGTTTGGAAGCAGCCGAAAGAAGCCATCCCTTCTCGATATCGGATCGAAAGGATGGCGGGATGGAGGAGAGAACCCGTCTTCTCTAGAATAGACAAACCTACTCGAATAGACGCAGCTAGGAGGGTTGGCTACAAAGCCAAGCAAGGGGTAGTAGTCGTACGAACTCGGGTCCGCAGAGGTGGACTAAGGAAGGGCAAAATACACATGAAGAGAAAACCCTCGAAGGCTGGAATTAAGAAAATCACAATGGCCAAGTCGATCCAGAGAATTGCCGAGGAAAGAACCGCACGGAGGTATCCAAACCTAGAGGTTCTGAACTCATATTGGGTCGGAGAGGATGGAAAGAACAAGTTCTACGAGGTGATAATGATCGATCCAGAGCATCCTGCGATAAAGTCAGACAAGAATCTTGGCTGGGTTTCCAGTGGATCCAGCCACCGAGGTCGTGCTTTCAGAGGCAAGACGGGTGCAGGAAAGAGAGGCAGGGGGCTCCTCAACAAAGGGAAGGGGGCGGAGAAACTCCGACCGAGCCTCAAGGCGAACAAGAATAGGGGCAAGTAACCCCTACATTCCGTCAGATTGATGCCGAATGATGAGTGGCATACCTGCATGGCGGACCGTCACGCTTCGGAAATCAGGGGATTGCCGGTAATCATCCCGGACGGCCGTCTCCTTGGAACGGTCCATGATACCGTCATCGACGTGAACAACTGGTCATGCACCCACATCTTTGTCTCCGACCCCCCTGATGGCATAGTAGAGGGGAGAACTCACGTTGCGGTTCCTTGGACTTGGGTGAGGTCGGTCGGAGACGTAGTACTGCTCAGGTGGTTCCCTCAGACTCCCATACCTAGAAATCTCTAGATTCAAAATCCGAACGTGACTGCGATACCGTTCAAAAGGAAAGGGCGAACGGTCGGATGATGCGTTGGGCTTGTGTTGTTGCAGTATGCATACTAATGACTTCCACTTTTTCGGTATCAGCCTCCTCAACTAAGGGGGTAATTTCCTGTTCAAATTCCAATCTAGATAGCCTTCCTTCCAACTGGAGCCTGTCGGACCAATCGTGCCTAAGGGTGGATTTGGGAGTACTTGAACAGGGAGAATCACTATTCTTCGAAATCTCAGCCGATGCGGAGGTCGACATCCTTCTCTTCCCATCAAACACGATCTCCGTATACCAGAACGAACAGACTTACAGGATGGAATCGGTTTGGATCAGCGACTCGGTTTTCGAGATATTTTCAGGCGAAGGAGAGTGGCACTGGAACGTCCCATCTGATCGCGACCCAACTAGGTGGTACCTAGTTATCGACAATCTTGCTCACCCCCAGGACTCAGGTGAGGGCGCTCAGGGAGGCCAAACATCTGAGATCACTCTCGATGGTGGAATAATTTCCCATGAACAATTCACCCTATCAGATTCAATTCACAGAGTAGGCCCAGGAGACTACTCCATCGTCCATGGTCCTTTCTCAGTGGACGAGGGGACGTTCGTCGAGATTCACGCCAGAACTATGGCAGGTGAACCGGACATTTTCGTAGTGACAGAATCGGCATTTTCGTACT
>CAZPNT010000187.1:0-2124 GCA_964588055.1 uncultured Candidatus Poseidoniales archaeon
ATATGGGTTCACAGACTCCACTCCCATCATCTACAGCAGTGCGTGGCTCCTGGCTCCTCAAGGCTATGGGAATACAACTATCCAAAAGAGGATGCAAATTCCACTTGAGGACGCGCGTCACCTCTGTCTCAGAGGGGAGGGTCGACTTTGTCGGAGCCGGACCGCTGGGCTCCGACTCGCTTACCTTCGACCATCTCCTAGACTTCAGTGGAGGCATCACAGACACCGAGACCCAATGGAAAGGCGCTGTCTGCAGGACGGAGGACACGCCAAATGCCGCTTTCCATGGCTCTAGACCGGATGGAACGACGGAGGCATGGGATACGCAAGGCCTTCAGCAAAACGGCAAATGGCTCCAGACAATGACATGGACCGGGAGAAACCCCGAATTGTTCATCGCGGACCAAGTACGCATCGGGAAGGAACGCGCTGATTCGGTTATTGAAACAATAATACAGAGCACCACTAGTCAGTAGGAGAGAGCATGGGTCTGTTGAGCCAGTACATGTGCGAAAGAACACACGGAACCCGGCATGCCATCGTCATCGACCCAGCGGACCAGTCGCCTGATGTTGCTGCAAACCGAGCTCTAGCTGCAGCTCATGCGGGCTCAAGGATGATATTGGTCGGGGGCTCTACAGATACGGATATGGAGAACGTGCATGCCACCATCGTCGCAATCAAGGAGGCACTCGAACTAGTCACATGGGCGGCGAGCCAAGACTCGGATTCTGATGATGATCCCAGCCAGCTACCAGTGGTCCTATTTCCACAGGGGGCCGCAGCTCTTTCCCCTGCAGCAGATGGAATCACTTTCATGATGCTGATGAATTCCATGGATCCAAGGTTCCTGATCGGCGAGCAAGTGAGGGGTGCGCCATTTGTCAAGAAGGCCGACATCGAACCCGTCCCGATGGGCTACCTCATTTGCGAGCCCGGTGGAAAGGCAGGAGAGGTGGGGAAGGCCGACCTAATAGGTCCCAGTGATTTCGACAGAGTGGCCGCATTCTCAATGGCCGCTGAATTTCTAGGATTCAAACTGCTATACCTCGAAGCTGGAAGTGGAGCAGAGTATCCTGTTAGTCCCCAACTAATCAAGACTGCCCGAGAGTCATGCGATCTTCCAATAATCGTAGGAGGGGGAATACGAGATGCCCATGCGGCAAGAGCGGCGGCCCAGTCAGGAGCAGACTGGGTTATCACGGGAAACATCACTGAGGAGTACGATGACGCCAGGGAGCTGCAGGCGGTGCTGTCAGACTTGATTAACGGCCTTTCGCTATGAACAAATTGCAGACACCCTCAAACATGTAGCCCCCCCTCTCCCAACGTGTCCGAGGCCACGTGCCCCTGCTGCAACTCCGACATGGACGCGCACGGAGACGTGGTTACGGGCCACATGCATCACTGTGGCTACTGCTTCGGCATCCTTGCTAGTGACAGATGGCTGAATGCGAACATTAGACAGACATCCCTGAGAAACCTCCGCAACGGGGTGTTTAACGGACATAGCGCAGGGTACCGATGCCCTACCTGCCAAGGGGAGATGGTGAAGGGCCCAGTACCAACAAGCCAGGAGTCCTCAATAGAGATAGACGGTTGCCTGAAGTGCGGATCAATGTGGTTCGATAACCGAGAGATAGAACCCTTCTTCCCAGAGATCCAGGATCTATTGCCAGAAACAGACACGCCCGCCTCGAGATGGGGAAAAGCCTTCGGGACTCTGGTTGGCATAGCAGGGCTTCTGACAGGATCTCAAGACGAATCCAATGAAAACATAGACGGCTCTGGTGCCGACCAATCTGAGGAGTGACAACAACCCTACAATTTCGTTAGACGATCGATTTGGGCTTCCATATCTAGGACCAGAAGCAGGAGCTCCTCCTCGTTCCTCAAGAGACGAGCATTCTCCTCTTGTAGATCGGCGAGCCTCCCCGAATCGGCTTCAGCCCCCTCCCTACGTGCCCTCTCGTTCTCCATCATCCCCTCCAACTGCCTTATTCTAGAGTCAGCGACTCGCAACCTCTCTTCCATTTCCCCCAGCAATGCTCCGTCGGAACTAGGACTCTTGGAAACCAACACAGCCTCTCTCAATCTCCTCCTGAGGGTTGCAATCTCCCCTTC
>CAZPNT010000188.1:0-2099 GCA_964588055.1 uncultured Candidatus Poseidoniales archaeon
TTACGTCTTCTTGTGGCCTTTGTGGTAGAGCAGATTTAACAGGACTAATGGCAAACGAAAATACACTACTAGACGAACATATGACCATCACACTCGAAGCGGTGTCAATTTGCCTGAATTCGATTGACAGGGAGCAGCATATTTTCTCAAGGACAGGCGGATCACATGCTTGTGCAAGCTTCAACCTTGACGGGTCTATTCATCGTGTTTTCGAGGATGTGGGGAGGCACAATGCCTTCGATAAAATGGTTGGCTATTATGTAGAAAGGGGAGAAGTTCCGAACCCCGGTCTTGGTGCATTCGTTTCTGGACGGGCTTCATTCGAGTTGGTACAGAAGTGCATCAGGGCAGGTTTCCCAATAATGATCGCTGTGGGTGCTCCCAGCAGTCTTGCAGTTGATATGGCTAATGAGTATGGTCTGACGTTGGGCTGTTTTGCCAAAGAAGATGGTTTGTCACTATTCAGTGGTGTAAGGAGAGTTATCCACTAGAAACAGTTTCCCTGTACTTTCTCTCTTTCATATCATTCTGGTATTTGAGCCCTAATTCTGAACCGTTTTCTTCTACCCATTCAGAGAACTTAACTAAACCGAGGGGTTCAGCTTCAGTGGCCATAAGTCCATTCATCAGACCACGAATTTCGGCTCTAGTAATTACTCTGTCTCTAACAAAAATCCCCACACCCTGCCCTACAATCCATGCGATAATTGGCGGAACTGGAAGTATTGCTCTTCTAAGACCCATAGAACGAGAAATCAGTTTAACGTACTGGGAATAGGTGAATGTCTCCGGGCCTGCAACATCTAAAACTGAGTTTTCTTTCAAAATTCCCTGTTCAACTGCTATCCTAGATACATCTGATATGTGAACAGGTTGGATTGGATATGAGCCGAAGCCGAAAACACCGAAAATCGGGAATCGTCGAATTAGCCATGCCATATTGTTGATCAAGACGTCTCTCTTACCGCCGAAGAATACAGTTGGACGGAGTATTGCATAGGATAATGATGATTCCTTGACAAGTCTCTCAACTTCCATCTTGCCAGTGAAATATGTCCAATCTGGTGCCTTATCAGGATGGGCAACGGAAAAGTGCACTATCCTTCTCACTCCTGCATCTACTGCGGCAGAAAGAAGCTTCTTGGTGTTAGAAACTGCCAAATCGTGAGCGTATCCCCCCTTACGATCTTTGTATCTAACCCAATAGGTGTTGTATAGAACGTCCGCATCGGAAAGTGATGAAACCAAAGCATCGTGATTTGAAAAATCAATTGGCCTTACGTCAATTTTTCCATTGAACGGGTCATCCCTACCGATAGCATTAGTCAATGTCCTTACAATGAAACCCCTGGCAAGCAACTCCTTTGCTATCCAACGTCCAGAATATCCAAATGCACCAGTAACAACATGGACATCATCTGCCACGTTAAACGGAAAGTGGATGTCTCCATTATCTTAACCGCATTACGTTGAAATGCATTAGCATGTGTTTTGTAGCGTGCGACTAGCTCCGGAACCAACCACTCCATACGAGAATCGTCCACCTAAAAGGAAGTCAAAGAGCAAAACTGCTGCAGGGTTGCCTGCAATAATTTCCACAGCTAAACACGGCCTGTCAAAAATGGGAATAATCGGGTCATTGACGAATTTCTACAAAGTCAATAAGTTTCAGGGGTTTGATTGCCCGGGCTGTGCGTGGCCCGATCCAGATGGTGCGCGAACAATCGCAGAGTTTTGTGAGAATGGCGCGAAGGCCATCGCAGATGAAGGAACCAAAAAAAGGGCTAATCCTGATTTTTGGTCAAATTGGAGTGTTAGAGAACTATCGCTAATGCCCGATCATTGGCTTAATTCACAAGGAAGGCTAACTCACCCGCTAATTCTGAAAGAAGATTCAGACCATTACCAACCCATTACCTGGCAGGGCGCCTTTGACACCATAGCCACCGAGATGTCGTCACTACGCTCGCCCGATGAGGCAATTTTCTATACATCCGGTAGAACCAGCAACGAGGCTGCTTTCTTGTGGCAATTGCTCGCTAGGAGCTTCGGTACTAACAACTTACCAGATTGTTCCAATATGTGCCATGAGTCATCGG
>CAZPNT010000189.1:0-2065 GCA_964588055.1 uncultured Candidatus Poseidoniales archaeon
CGCAATCGCCAGGGCGCTCGCCATGGACCCGAAGATCATGCTCTTTGACGAGCCCACCTCGGCACTCGACCCCGAGATGATCAAGGAGGTCCTCGAGGTGATGATAGACCTGGCCAGGAGGGACATCACGATGATCGTGGTGACTCACGAGATGGGATTCGCGAAGGAGGTCGCCGACAGGTGCATACTCTTCGACGAGGGCCACCTGATAGAGGAGAACACCCCCGAGGAGTTCTTCTCCAACCCCAAGCACGACAGGACCAAGCTGTTCCTGGAGCAGATACTCTAGGCGTCAGAAAGCCACTGCGAGACGCCGTCCAGTATCGCGCCCCTGAAGGTGAGCAGCCTCAGGCTCGGGCCGTTTAGGCCCACGGTCAGGGTGGCCCCCCTCGTGAAGTGGGTCTCGTCCCACCCGTCGCTGACCACGTACCCCCTGTGCATGTCGCTCGTGATCACGGTGGGCTCGCTGACCCACTCCCAGTAGGACCCGTCGTCGTCCCTGTCCGATCGGGGGAGGTCCCTGGCTACGAACAGGTAGTGCCCGTCTATCTCGCTGGGCGGGAACTGTGTCCCCTCTATGTCGGCGACGTGCCTGAACCAGGCCCCTTGTCCCAGGAATGTGGAGAAGAGGCAGCCCGAGGAGTGCTGCATCGAGTCTATCCCCCCCCTCTGCAGCCTGTACTTGGATGGCTGGTACTGGTGGGTGTTGGCGACCAGCAGGTCGTTGAGGGCGGGGTCGCAGCGCACCACGTTGCCGCTGGTAGTCTCTATCTCCGCCTGCAGCCGAGGTAGGACGTTGACAATCGCATCGCCGTCAAGGGCCGCCCTGACGTCGTGGGCGAAGGTGCTGGGGTCGCTGCCCATGTAGAATCCGTAGGACCCCTCGTCGTCATCGCCGCGCGGGTGGCTGTTCACCCCCATAACCGGGGTGCTCCCGTCCACCGAGTGAGCGATGGACGTCAGGGTCCCGTCACCCCCCAGCACGATCACCAGGTCTGCCTCCATGAAGTCGGTCCTCCTCACGGTCTCCCTCGCGGTGTAGCCCACGTTCAGGCCCCTCTCCGAGACTAGGGTGTCCAGTACGGAGCGAACCTCGTCTAGCGACCTGTCGTGGACCTCCTCGAAGTTCTTCTTGTACACAACCAGAACGTCGCTAACCATGTCCAGCCCCCCTTCGACCACCGCTCCCGATGCATCCCATATAGGGGCCACGCAAAGCCCCTCGCCCCCCTCATGGCATCAGGAACGCATATTTGGGCTCCCTCCGGGCCACGCACGTGAACAGAGCAACGGCCATTGTCATGCTGCTGCTGGCGCCCGCACTCGCGGGCTGCATAGAGATGGAGAGGCCATGCCCAGAGGACACCTGCTTCCCGCTGACGAGCAGCGCGTTCAACTCAATTCTAGAGGAAATCGGAGAGGTGGACGCCCTCGAGATGGCATCCGAGTTCGACAGACTGGCAGTCACCACCCTGACCCGGTTCACAGACTCGGATGCCGAGGGCGAGATGGTGTGGCGGATCGAGAAGGACGACGACCTCAGGCTGAGACAGGTCTCGAACACCGTGATCCTAGGTGGCTCGCAGGTCGTGGGCTACCAGATATGGGACGGTGGAGGGGAAACCTACACCAGGACCACCGGGGCATGGATGCTGGGGAGGGACATGGACGCCCAGTACGAGGACCCCTTCGTCGAGGTGGCGAGGCTGGCCACGGAGAACCCGGACGCTAGGTGGCCCCCCTTCAGATTCGACGTATCCCAGTTCGTTGGCCTCTCTTGGACAATAACCGGTGACGCCCTGGACTCCTACCAGATAGCCAGGGCGGTGGACGGGACCGACGAGGTCTACTTCGAGCTCCACGGCCTCCCTCCGAGGATCGTGGGAATCTCGGTTTACTCCGGGGGACTGGGTCAGGAGGACGTCTCCTTCTCCATGTCGATATCCACGGACAACTGGGACCACGGGCTCGAGACCAACTACTACACGGAGTACCTGGAGGGAGGGAGGTACCTGGAGCTCAGCGGCCTGACTGCCTTCCCCAGGGCTCCCGTCCCCTTCATCCC
>CAZPNT010000190.1:0-2052 GCA_964588055.1 uncultured Candidatus Poseidoniales archaeon
ACTTCGCGTTCACGGTCGCCGCGCCTTGGGCGATGGCAGTGCCTTGGGATATCGCGCTTGCCGCGATCCTGGTGCAGGGAGTGATATTCCTCATCCTCTCGCTACCTCAGGTAGGCGTTAGGACGGCGATGATCAACTCCATCCCTACTGATCTGAAGATAGCCACGGGTGCCGGCATAGGCATGTTCCTGGCGATCATCGGCCTAAGGGAGATGGGCTGGGTCAGGGGTGACAACGCCACCCTGGTCAACCTAGGCGAAACAGGGGCCATGGACCCGATGTCATCGGGTGCGTTCTGGGCAATGATAGGACTAATCGCGATTGCAGTGATGATGGCTAGGGAAGTCCCAGGGGCCATAATCGGTGGTGTATTGCTGGTGTCGGTAATTGGATGGGGCCTCGGAGTCGACGACCCATACAATATGGGATACCCAGTAGTCGAGTTCTGTGCTGGTACAACAGCTGAGTCCTGTGTAGTCAACCCGAGTTTCGTGGCTGGCGTGCCCGGTGAGGGCGTAGCCGAGCCTCCAACCAAGGTTTTCGACTTCGTAGGAATTCCTGAAGAGACCCTCTTCGCAGCCATAGGAGCACTTGGAGACATCTCCGCATCCAGTCTCGGTTGGGGCGGCTTCATCTCGGTGATGGTCACCTTCCTGTTCGTCGACATCTTCGACACTGCAGGCACGCTATACTCGGTCGGCCGCCAGGCCGGCTATGTCGATGAGAACGACGAGTTGCACAACTCAGACGAGGCATTCATGTCAGACGCAGCGGCCACGATTGTGGGCGCTCTCTGCGGAACCAGCACGACGACAACCTACATCGAGTCGGCCGCTGGAATAGAGGAGGGAGGAAAGACCGGCCTCACAGCCGCAACCGTCGGCGTCCTGATGCTTTCAGGACTGTTCTTCGCTGATATCTTCGCGTCTATCCCGCAATACGCAATGGCCTGCGCCCTTGTTGTAGTGGGTGCGATGATGATGAGGCAGGCAGCCGATATCGACTGGTCGAACTCGACCATGGCGGTACCAGCCTTCCTGACTATGGTGATGATGCCCTTCACCTACTCCATCGCTGATGGTATCGCTTGGGGGATCATCTCCTACTGCGCTATCATGACCGGCACTGGGAAGTTCAAGGACATCAATCCAGTCGTGGGCGGTATCGCAGCCTTCATGCTCCTGTTCTACATGAGCATTGATGGCGACGGGACCATCCTAGACATGATCCTAGGGGCGTAAGCCACAGGTCTGACGTAAACGGAAGCCGAGCGGGGCTCTGGCCCCGGTCTGCTTCCTCCAAGGAGCGTGTGCTGTGGACGACGAGCTTCTGACGAGGATCAGAGGCACCGTCCGGACGGTCCCCGACTTCCCCATAGAGGGAGTCATGTTCAGGGACATCACACCCGTCCTCGGCGAACCCGGTTTGGTCTCTTCCATTACCGATCGATTCGCCGAGGACCTCCAAAATCTCGGATGGGCCCCGGATTCAGTAGTAGGCCCTGAGGCAAGGGGCTTCATTTTCGGCCCCCTTCTCGCGGATAGACTAGGTTGCGGCTTCGTCCCGGTCCGCAAGCCAGGGAAACTCCCATCTGCTACAAGACGGGTTGAGTACTCGCTGGAGTATGGATCCAATGCCCTCGAGATTCACGAGGACGCGATACAGCCGGGCCAGAAAGTCATCATCATCGACGATCTCCTAGCCACAGGCGGGACGATTTCCGCATGTGCTAGTCTATGCGAGGGACTGGGTGCGGAAGTGCTAGGTGCCATGTTCCTGATAGAGCTCGAGGGACTGGGGGCAAGGGAGGCGATAGAACCCGTGGAGGCCCACGCACTCCTTTCCTACCCCGCATGAAAGGAACGCTCCTCCTCCCGATTCTTTCAAAGGGCACCCGCTCCTCCTACGTCCGATAGCGTGTCTGACCAAGGAGGTAAGAAACCTGCTCCACCACCCCCAAGCGGAGCACCCCCACCACCAGCACCCGCTCCGCCTGCAGCACCCCCACCACCAGCACCCGCTCCGCCTGCAGCACCCCCACCACCAGCACCC
>CAZPNT010000191.1:0-2027 GCA_964588055.1 uncultured Candidatus Poseidoniales archaeon
GTCTGGTGCGCCGACGTACCCGCTCACGAGGAGCCCAGGTTCACCAGAGGGGGGGTCGAAGTAATCCGGATCCCACCAAGCAGGGTGCTAGGTGGAGTCGACCCAGTAGTCTCGGTTAGCGACCTCGACATCAGCGATGTGGACGTAGTACACCTCCATGACACTCTCCCGGTGCTGATCAGGAGGACACTATCTAAGGCCAAGAAGGCAGGGAAGCCGGTTGTGACCACTTATCACAACGACTACGTCAAGAAGACAGCTCTCGGAAGGGCCCTGAAGAGACTCAGGTGGGCTGCGCAGGGCAGGAGAACGCTCCACTCCTCTGATGCTCGCATAGTCCTTACTCCTTTCTTCGATGACCTCCTGAGGAAGAAGGGCGTCAGAGGCAGCCTCGATGTGATACCTAACGGATTCATTCCCGTGGAGGAACCGGCTGAGACGCCTCAAGCCCTCGTTTCCAGGGACCAGAGCAGGCCCTTGATCTCCTTCGTGGGGAGGATGAGCTTCCAGAAGGGCTTGGACGTGCTGATGGACGCCATGGACTCATACGGAGGAGACCCCGGATTCGACCTCGCCATAGCTGGCAAGGGCGAGCTCTCCGACTGGCTAGCTCAGAGGCACTCCACCTCACTCGCCAAGCAGAGCATCACCATCCTGGGGCTGGTCTCCGACTCAGAGAAGAGGTGGCTATACGAGAACTCGCAATGCATCACCATCCCCTCAAGGTTCGAGGGGCTCCCAACGGTAATGCTGGAGGCCATGCACTCCGGTACTCCCGTGGTCATGGCCGACGTGAACGGATTGGGATCCATGTTGGATGGCTCCGGAAGCGGCGTATCGGTTCCTCCCGAGGACCCCTCATCACTGGCATCTGCAATGGCACACGTCGCCAAGGCAGATGAGCAGACCACCTCTTCATGGGGCTCTTCCGGGAGGGCCGCTTCTAGGGACTACCAGTGGGACAGGGTTACCGACAGGATTCTGGAGGTCTACAGGAGGGTCATCGGCGAATGACGGGTAACGACAGACCGAGGCTCCTGGTCGCCAAGGGGGCCTTCGAAGCTATGGGAGGGGCGGAGCGAGACCTGATCCGTGTCCTACCAGCCATTAACGGACTATTCGAGGTCACGATGGCGACCATCCAACCGTCCGAGGAGCTCGAGGAGACCTGCTCGGAGAACGGTATCCCCCTCATCCGCCCCGAGTCCAAGTGGCACCTGTCCACGGATCCGTTCTCGGTCATCCTCGACTCCGGCAGGGGCACTGCCTCGAAGGCATGGGCGTCATGCGTCGGGCTTGAGGAAGCCATGGGCTCGGCAACGGCGGTCCATCTGGTAAGCGGTGACGGGAGCCTACCCATTCTGGACCACGTCCCTGCCGGGCTGCGAGTACACCTCCATCTCCTGGAGCCCCACAGGGGGCTGTACGAGGAGACACTGCATCGAGGGGTGGATGGCTCTCCGAGGAGGAATCTGTCCCTGACCAAGGCTGCTCTATCCAGAGCTCGGGGCAGGGACAGGGCACTGGTAGAGGCTCTGACCTCCAGGGTAGGATCTGCAGTCAGCGGCAACTCCAGCTTCTCCGCACAGCGGGCCAAGGAGGTCTACGGGATCGAAGCGGGCGTCCTGTGGCCCTGCGTCGACATCCAAGAGTTCCCAGAGGATCCCTCAGGGGATCCGGTGAACCCCTTCGTAGGATCCGGCGAGTACGTCGTGACTGTAGGCAGGGCATCTTTCGCGAAGGGAACCTGGGAGACGATATCCATGCTCTCAGGTACAGGACTCTCGCTAGCACACGTAGGAGGAGGGGATGGAAAATCAATCGACATGCTCAGGTCCCATGCGGAGTCGCTTGGGGTCGAGGCTTGGTTCGCACCCAGACTCACATCCCCGGAGCTCGTGAGCCTGATGAGGGGGGCGAGGGCCATGGTAAGTATGGCCCACAAAGAGTCGTTCGGACTTACCCCCATCGAGTCATTCTCCGTCGGCACCCCTGCGATCTTCGTCGACGAGGGCGGTTTCAGGGAC
>CAZPNT010000192.1:0-2001 GCA_964588055.1 uncultured Candidatus Poseidoniales archaeon
CGTCGGAATCAACTACTTGGTAGATCAGAATCCAATGGATCACGACAACGACGGAATCACGGACGAGGACGTAGATGGCTCCGGTCGAGGTTCATATGACGAGGACGACGACAACGATGGCAGGATAGACCAGTTCGTATGGCCGTGCGACTTCGACTCTGATGGCATTCAGGACTATTTCGACGACGACGACGACAACGACGGCGTTGCAGACATTTCAGACATTCATCCTTGGGACCCAACGCAGACCTCGTCCATCGAATCCGCGTCTGGGATACTCTGGGACTCCTGGGTGAGGTGGGATCCCGAGGATTACGGCGAGTACGTCGACGGTCTTGACTACGTGGCCCTTCATGCTCTGGAGCACCCAAGGGAGAGGGCATTCACCGAGATTGTAGACGGAGACCTAGATGGCGACGGCATTCCAAACTTCCTAGACCCGGACAACGACAACGACGGTGCTCCTGACTCTTCAGACACCGATGACGACAACGACGGCCTCGCAGACATGTACGACGTAGACGACGACAACGACGGGATACCCGACAGCTGCAGGCAACTAGACACTAACGGAGACGGACAAGGCGACTACCCAACGGAGGCATTCAACGGGTCTGTAGTGGCCATCGAGGTACCTGGGACGGACTGCGAGATAGACTACGACGGTGATTTGGACGACGACCGATTCCGAGCCATCGATGGAGATTACGACATGGTCTGGGACTGGCTTGACCCGGATATGGGCGGAACAACAAATCCCGACAACCTGCAGGGTGGTTCACAGCCTTGGGACCTGGATGACGATGGCATCCCCAACGAGGAGGACCCATACCCACTAAACTCAAGCGCTGAGGTGGCCACATGGGACTGCGCCAGCGTAGCCAATCCGAACCCACAAGACCCAAGCGACAAATGCGTCCTCTGGAGGACATCCTACACTGGGTTCAACGACTGGGACGGAGACGGCCTGAACAACTGGGTGGACATGGATGACGACAACGATGGAATCCTGGATTGGCTAGACATTGACCCGGACTGCGACCTGGATAACGACGCGGATCTGCACGAGCTAAACGGCTCAATGTACAGAGACGATGGAGCAAACGACATCGACACCGACGTGGATGGAGACGGACTGCAGAACGATGAGGACTGGGACGACGACAACGACGGAATCAATGACTTCTTCGACCCCGATGACGGAAACTGCGGGGTGGTGGACACCGACAACACGGACAACTTCTGGGGCAACAGCTGGCCTCAGGGTGACGGCGATGCCATCGATGGGTCTGAGGATGGCAATGCATACGTGGCCGTCCCTAACTACTACTGGAACCTCACATGGGGATTCAACCCGTTCAACGCGAATAACAGCTTCATGCTAGACTACAACGGGTACGACCCAAACAACTTCGACAACCCAAGTGGCATCATCCCGGAGATGTACTGGACTCTGATGATGAAGTGGAGCCCATACAATGGAGACAACTTCTTCGACATCGACACCGATGGCGACTCGCTGGTGAACGGAATCGACGTGGATCAGGATGGAGATGGGATGCCCGACTGGTGGGACCAAGACGAGGGCAACGACGGCGTCCTAGACGTCAATGACGTCAAGATGGGAGGCACACTGGACGGAAACTCATGCGGCACAATCATCTTTTCGGCAACACAGGAGAGATTCTGTGGGCACATCTACGCATTCCTCTTCAAGGCCCCTCTTCTAACTCCCACCCAATCCGGCGGCCAGGCTTTCACGGTTCCGTACAGCACAAGGCCCGACTCCGAATGGGACGATGGAGCGTACGACGGGTCCAATCACCCCTCTCAACCCGTGAGAGCCTCCTGTGAGAGTAATTGCTTCTGGTTCACTTTCGACCCTACTAGCAATCCCACCCCTTCAGTAGCATACACGTATAACGAGATGAGGTACAACAGAGACCTTTGGATAGCATATCTCGGTGTCACCCAATTCGGCTTTTTCCAATGGACCTCCGA
>CAZPNT010000193.1:0-1993 GCA_964588055.1 uncultured Candidatus Poseidoniales archaeon
ATACCCCTCTTTCGTCCGCATCGCCTGCATCCCAGGCTCCTTCCAATCCTCTCTCCGTGATCACGTGCCATACTCTTACTCCTCCACAATTTTCAGTTCGAACTTCTCTGTGAACCATGCCTTAGACTCGTCCCTGCCGACCCTGTGGGGTATGGAGACCTTCGACTTCCGCCTCCTCCTCCTCGAGACCCGGTGCCCTGGCCTCTCGAGGACCACGTTGACGTCCATCCCGAAGATCCCGATGTCGGGGTCGTACTTCTGGTCGGGGAAGTCGGTGTAGTCCGAGATTCCGAATGAGAGGTTGCCCTGTGAGTCGAAGTTGTAGGAGGGCAGGGTGTGGTCCCTGACCCAGAATGCGTCCTTCAGGAAGGACTCGACCTTCTCCGCCCCCCTGATGGTGACCTTGCATCCGATTGGTGCGCCCTTCCTGGTGCCCAGGTCTCTGTTGGTCTTGGTCGATAGGGTCCTTGAGGGAGTCATGCCTGTCAGAACCTCCAGAACCTTCTCCGCAAGCTGGAGTCTCCTTCCTCCCTCGCCTACTCCGATGTTCACGGTAACCTTGGTTATCGCGGGCGATAGCATTGGATTTGCTGACTCGCTCATGACTCGACCTCCAGCGGTATGTCTGACTCCTTGCCGATTACGAATACGTAGTCGGTGATTGTCCCGAAGTCCTCGAATGATGTCTCGTTTGGCTTGGAGGATCTCTTTACCTCCTGCTCCTTGATTTTGGCGGTCTCGCCGATGTGGCTCCCGCCGGTCAGGTAGGCAGTAGCGCCCTTCTTCATCTCGATGTGGGATGAGACCTTCTGGTCGGGCAGGGAGATTACCAGCGAGTCCCCGGTCTTGTACTCTGGGGGCTCGTCCAGCAGAATGTTCCTGCCATCGTGCAGGTGCACCTGGGTCTTGCCCCCCTTCACGGTTGTCTTGCCCGTTACCCTGCAAATCTTGCTACCTGCAGCCTTCTTGGCGATCGGCCTGTATCGGAGCTTTCCGTTGGTGTCGAGGACGCATCGGTAGTTCTCCTCACCGACTGTCAGGACGTCCATGAGCCCCACCGCACGTGCCCTGTCGGTCTCGATCTTGCCGTCGACCATCACGATCCGCGAGTGTAGTATCCTCTTCGCCTCCCTCATGTTGTGTGCGATCCCGAGGACGTCACGGAGGACGATCCCCAGTGGCATGCACATGTCGATCTGGTGGCCGCTTGGGTTGGGCTTCTGTGCCCAGATGTCCGTCTTCCTTGTCAGAGGCCAGGTCCTTGGCATTACTAGCCTCTTGTGGTGGCTTCTGCTCATTCGGAGTCACCTCCTGGGGAACGGTCCACGATCCTCTTGATCCTCTCTGGGTCTCCCTCGTACAGCTTGGTGACGATGACGTTGGAGGGGTTTACTGGTACTGCTTCCTCCTTCCCGTCTGCTGTGGATTGGGTTAGTCCGTCTACGAAAATGAAGCCGCTCTTCGTGTCTACTGAAGCGACCTTGGCCTTGACTCCGGCCCTGCCTCTTGGCTGACCTAGCCTCTTCCCCCTGGAGTCGGCCTTCACGCTGTTGGGGTGGCTGAAGTCCCCTCTGGTCACTTCCACCTCGTCACCGACCCTTACGGTGACTGAGCGGACCTGCCTAAGGTCTGGGTCGTCCGAAATCAGTCGGGCCCTCATCCTCTTCCTCTTCACGTGGAGGGGTGCTTCCCTCTGGGACGTTCGCTGCTTTCCTGCCTTCTTGCTAACCATCTCTATTCACCTACACTATCTGTTTGGCCGTAGCCGCTATTCTTGGCCATCTCTCGGCCGCTTCCCTGCTAACTGGGCCCTTGATGTCCGAACCTTGGACCTCGCCCCTCTCGTTCGTAATCACGCAGGCGTTGTCCTCGAATTGCACCCAGGTCCCGTCAACCCTTCTGAAGGGTCTGGACTGGCGAACAATGACTGCGTTGTATATCTGGCGTCTTGTCTCAGGGGTCCCTCTCCTCACTGTGACCCTGATCATGTCGC
>CAZPNT010000194.1:0-1962 GCA_964588055.1 uncultured Candidatus Poseidoniales archaeon
CAAGTTTCCGTGGCGGTCAAAGAAGCGCTAGCCAAAGCTGGAGAGAGACTAGATGTTGCAGAGGCGGACATTGTGATCTCCGGTGGAAGAGGGATGGGTGATCCGTCAAACTTCTCCCATCTCTACGAAGTAGCAGACGAATTGGGAGCAGCAGTTGGAGCCAGTAGGGCTGCTGTTGACACCTGGGAAGACATTCCCCACAGCATGCAGGTCGGTCAGACCGGAAAGACCGTTACGCCGAGCCTATACATAGCGGTTGGAATAAGCGGTGCAATTCAGCATCTGGCTGGAATGAGGTCGAGCAAATACATCCTGGCAATTAACAAGGACCCAGAGGCCCCTATCTTCGGTGTCGCTGACTACGGAATCGTGGCAACATGGGAAGAAGCTATCCCGGCCCTGAAGGAGCAACTTTCGGCAATGCTATCAGACTGAGGCCTGCTCCTTCCCAGAGTCGGACCGGTCTTGGCTAATCCGGCTGAGGTACTCCTCAGTAATTCCTCCCGTGACGTAGACTCCATTGAAGCATGAGCAATCGAAGTCGGAAATCTGGCTACCGCTTTCCCCGGTGCAGGCATCTACTAAATCGCCCAGATCCTGGTAAATCAGCCAATCCGCCCCGATTGCCTCGCAGATTTCATCGTTCGTCTTCCCATATGCCACATACTCCTCCCTAGCAGGCATATCTATTCCATACACATTAGGATGGATTATCGGAGGGGAAGAGGAAGCAAACAATACCCGGGATGCACCAGCATCCCTGGCCATCTGTACAATCCTCCTGGAAGTGTTCCCCCTGACGATACTATCATCAACAATCAACACGGTCTTGCCCCTGAATTCCTCAGAGATTGTATTCAGCTTCTTCCTTACTGAGTCCTTCCTAACCTTCTGCCCGGGCATGATGAATGTTCGTCCAATGTAGCGATTCTTTACGAAGCCCTCCCTATATGGTGCGCCAAGGGCACTTGAAAGTCCTAGGGCAGCAATCCTTCCACTGTCCGGGACCGGAATCACAGCATCGATAGAGTAATCGGGTAACTCAGAAGTAATCCTCCTAGCCAGGGCCTCCCCCATGCTCAATCTAGCCCTGTGTACTGAAATCCCATCAATCACTGAGTCGGGCCTTGCGAAGTATACATGCTCGAAGACGCATGGAGTATGAGTGACCTCTGGATGGCATTTCTTTGCAGAAATTATCCCATCCATCCTCACAATTACTGCTTCACCTGGGGCTATGTCTCTGTCATTCTCGAAACCAATTGACTGACAAACTACGCTTTCTGAGGAAACGAGTCGCTCTGTGAAGCCATCCGCGTCTCTCTTACCCAAAAAGAGGGGTCTGATGCCATGCGGATCCCTGAATGCCACCATCCCCCAACCAGTTATCAGACACACCACACTATAGCTTCCTTCTGCCCTCAAATGTGTCCTTTCTACAGCCCTGAATATGTCTTCCTCATTCAGTGCTCCCATCCCACCTGGCCTTCCATTCACAGATCTCTGAATCTCTGCGGCGAATAGATTGAGCAAAGCCTCTGAATCGGAGCTAGTGTTAATCCTGCGATGGTCGTACTCCAAAAGGCCCGAGATTATGTCCTGAGTGTTGTTTAGATTTCCATTGTGAGCCAAGCTGACCCCGAACGGGGTATTGGTGTAGAACGGTTGTGCCTCGGCCGAAGAGCTAGAGCCTGCAGTTGGGTATCTGACGTGTCCAATTCCCATTGTTCCCCTCAGCTTCTTCATATGCCTGTCCAGGAAAACGTCACGGACCAACCCATTTGCCCTCCTGTGACAAATATTTTCTGAGTCGCTTGTAACTATTCCAGCAGCATCCTGGCCCCTGTGCTGGAGGACGATCAAACCGTCATAGACAGACGTGGCTACCTGTGACTCGGGAGAACCAACTATTCCGATGATGCCGCACATCGGTACCGTCCTTGGGTAAGAGAACAAGACTTA
>CAZPNT010000195.1:0-1929 GCA_964588055.1 uncultured Candidatus Poseidoniales archaeon
TCCCGTGCAACTGGAGCCCGCGGTACTACCAGGTTATACTATACCCCCAAGGGTGAGCCAGAGAGCGGTTTCCCTCTTATGATGGTCTCGGTCGTGGGATGTGTCACAAAGAAGACGCCAACGGGCCCAGCGAGATGCTCAGCATCGTCCAGACGCCCATTATGGAGACGGCCATGCCCCACGCCCTGGGTCTCAGACCGACGCTAAGGAGTCCGATTATGGAGGCGTACTGCCCGAAGAGGAGGGGTATCGAGCGCAGCACCGTGGCAGTGACTCCCGCCGCGACCGCGTACCCGAACAGCATGACCGGGGAGACGAGTACGCCCACGAAACCCGACCTCGCGATTGCCCCGACCCCCTGGGCGATCATGGAGGGGTCGACCAGCCATATCAGCCAAGCGAGCCACAGCCCCAGGTAGACGTCCTCGGAGAACCTCCCCTCCGCCCTCCAGTCCCGGTACTTCTGGTCGATCCTGGAGTGCAGGGCCCTGGAGAGAATCTCGACCTCCGGGATCCTACCCCTGGTCAGCATGGATGCCCCGTGGTAGACCAGCACCCCAGACAGGGCCAGCTCGACCAGCGTCCAGTGCAACCCCATCCCGAGGCCCGAGAAGAGGGCCACGGGCAATGCCCAGGCCATGAAGCCGGCCGTGGAGGCACCCATTGTCATGAAGATGCCGACCCCTGGGATCAACGCCTCCTCGGGTGCCTCGTACCTCTTCTCGGAGGGCATCCCCACAACTAGGAGGGGGAGAAGGGAAAGTCCTGCGACCATGGAAAGTATGTCGAGTGGCGAGTGGTCGGATCCGAAGGCGGCCGCCTCGGAGGAGGACTTGATGTCGGAGGGGGACATAGAGCCCGGGGACCATGCGACGATGAAGCCCGCGGAGTCTACGACGAAGACGGAGTCGGTTGGGCCGCTCGGCAGGGAGCTCCCGACAGTACCGTCATCCAGGAGAAGCGGCCACGAGCCGTTTAGCTCGAGTGAGAAGTCATCCAGGTTGTACGCCTTCACGCCCTCTCCGGTGGCGATCTGTACGAAGGAGGCCGACGGCCCCCCGTCCATCGCCAGGACCTTGGCCGCGGAGTCGAAGTCGGCCATCTGCCTCTCGGCGTTTGGAGACCCAGGTGTGAACAGCCCGAGAACCGCAACGTCGGAGTCGTCAAGGAGGCTCGAGAGGGACTCCGCCCCGGAGTCGGGGTCGTGCGAGAGTAGGATGAAACTGGGAGCGGTGCTGCCCTCTCGGTAGTTCTCAGAGTCTATCTCAGGCAGGCCCATGGCGGTTCCGGCGGAGGCCAGGGCGAGGAGAAGGACCGCGCCGTAGGCGGGTAGGGGGAGGAGCGAGCCCCTCATCGAGAAGCCGGCCCATGCCAGCATGCCGAGGAACACGGAGGCCACCGCTGCCACCGAGCCCAGGATTGGAGGGGTGTCATCTGGCACGTTGAACCTGAGTACCACCCAGGAGTGGCAGGTCTCCCCGGGGTCCTGGTCAGTCAGTACCATGCACGCATCCAGCATGTAGTTCCCCGGGAGGAGGGGCTTGTCGGTGATCCACGTCAGGACGGACCTGTTAGCAACTCCCTTCGAGTATCCGTCCGGGATCTCGAAGTGGTCGACCCATATGTCCTCGTCGTGCTTCCCGTGCCTCATCTCCGACCAAGGCACCGGGCCTACCAGTTCGATGGATTGAGCCGAGAAATCCGAGGCGCCCCAAGGGGAGAACGGGGTAAGCTCGATCCTTGCCATCCTGTTCTGGTCCACGACCACTCCCAACTCGGCCTCGATCATGTGTCCGTCGAAGATTACCCCTGTTCTTGCGTCGTACGTCCCCCACCAGAGCGTCCCGGAAACCGCACACTCGTGCCTGACCTGTATGGTCAGGCGGATCTCCTCACCGGAATTCATTGAGACGTTGACGTTCTCGGCAC
>CAZPNT010000196.1:0-1927 GCA_964588055.1 uncultured Candidatus Poseidoniales archaeon
AGAGGAACAAACAGAGTTCACGTGTTCTCTGGTTCCAAGAGCAAAGTCCCCAAGGGCGCAAACGCTCCAGACTGGCTACCTGACATGATAAACAAGGCCAATGTAAAGAAATTGCGAATTGACCGAATCTGAGCATTGTCGGGATCGACGCTCGCCTCTTGGTCTTCGTAGATTTTAGCGGACGCCTTAGAGCAGCTAGGATAGAAGAACTACCTATGAGCGGTTCCTCTTTCTAGCTCTCTCTGTCCTCTCCGAGTCCATTTTTCGGGCCTCTTCTGCCCTGTTCCTTTCCTTCTCCAATGCGCTTTCCGCCTTCTTCTTGTTTCCAGGATCGGATCCTCTAGAGAAATCATCAGTGAAGTAGCTTAACACTCCAGAAGTTAGGTTCAATGCCGTTTTAATCGGGTCAATCAGGGGATCGTAGTACTCAGTCACCACTCTTTCTTTGAGGGGGATGATCGCATTGTCTGTAATCTGGATTCCCGCCGGGCATACCTCCGTGCAACAGCGAGTGATGTTACAATAGCCGACTCCGAAGTCCTCCTTGATTTCGGGAATCCTGCTCTCGTTGTCGAGGGGATGCATTTCTAGACTTGCGAGGCGAACAAAGAACCTTGGCCCAGCGAATTCATCGAACATTTGGTGTTCCCTTAGAACGTGGCACGTGTTCACACAGAGCATACACTCGATACAGGATCTGAACTCCTGCAACCTATCCGCCTCTTCCTGATGGAAAACCCAGTCTGGCTCTTCGGGTCCGTTTATTGGTTTGATTTGCTCATCGGTCCTGTATGCCCAAGAGGTGTCAGTGACCAGGTCTCTTGTAAGGGGAAATGCCTGCATTGGCTTAACTAGAACTGGCTCATTATCAGGAGTCTCGGCCAGGATATCTTCCATTCTAGTCATGCACATCAGACGTGGCTTGCCATTGACTTCAGCGCTGCAGGAACCGCATTTTCCAGCCTTGCAGTTCCATCGACATGCGAGGTCGGGTGCGTGCTCGGCCTGAATTCTGTGAACAACATCCAACACCACCATGCCCTCATCTAGATCTACCTTGTAGTCCACCAATTTTCCAAATGGAACACCATCCTTGTCAGGCTCTCCTCTGAAGACTCTGAAAGTAACACTGTCAGTCAAAATCACTCCTCCTCGTGTAAATCATCTGAATCAAGCAGGGACTTCAACTCTTTCGGAATCTCGGGATATGAAGAGAAATCTATGTTCATGGAACCATCCTCTCCCATCACTATGACGCTGTTCACTTTTCCCCAATGGCCGTGATCGGTTTCAGGGTAGTCATCCCTAGTATGTGCTCCGCGGCTTTCTTCCCTACGCAGGGCTGAGATTGCACACATCTTGCTTACATCAATCATTGCCCCTATCTCTAGAGCTTGGTGCCATCCTGGATTGTACATTCTCCCACCTCCCGGGGAAGTTGAATCAGCTCTAATCCTAAGGTTCTCAAGGTCAACTAGAGCCTCTTCCAGGAGCTCTCCTGTTCTGATTATTCCGGCTTTGTTTTGCATCATTTCCCTTAGGTCACTAACTACCTTTGCCGGATTCTCCCCCCCTTCCCTCTTCAGAGGCTCGAGGGTTTCTTCTACGACTTCTTCGATTTCGGTTTGGTCTATTTCTACGTAGTTCGTTTGCTCCTTGGAATACTTTGCCGCATGCTCCCCGGATATCTTCCCGAAGACAATCAAGTCAGATAGGGAGTTCCCCCCAAGGCGATTTGCACCATGAAGGCCAGTAGCTACCTCACCAGCAGCAAATAGACCTCTAACTGTGGTCTCTTGGCTGTACGGGTCAACCTTGACTCCTCCCATTACGTAATGTGCAGTGGGACCGACCTCCATAGGCTGCTTGGTAATGTCCACTGCGGCTAGTTCCTTGAACTGGTGATACATTCCTGGAAGCTTCTTCT
>CAZPNT010000197.1:0-1898 GCA_964588055.1 uncultured Candidatus Poseidoniales archaeon
GACAATCACTACCTTGAGTCCCTTCGCCTTCACCCATTCCTGAAGTTTGATCAACTCAAGTTGTAGCCTGAACAGCTCCGCATTGTACTTCTTCTTCCCTATCCTCTCCATTTTTCCGCTCCCGTTGTCGCCCATCGCAATCAATCTCCCATAACCGTCATCGACAAAAGTCCTCTGGTCAAGAATTTGCAGGTTTCGGACGAATCAAAGGAGGCTGACTAGATCAATCAGTGATGCCCTAGGGTCTTCGGACTTGGTAACTCCACTAGCCAAAAGGACTCCCGAAGTGCCAAGTTCGATAGCCTTGGCAACGTCCTGACCGCTCTTCACTCCGGCACCGCATAGGATGCCAACTCCCTTGCATACTTCTCTGACTGCTTGGGCAGTGCCGCTAACTATCCCTGGATCCGCGCTGGTGACCGACGTCTCGCCCCCGATTAGCTCCGGCGGTTCCACAGCAACGAATCCTGGCTCCAATGCCGCCAGTGCCCTCGCCTCGCCTATGTCCGCGGCACAGGCGCATACATGGAAGCCTTCTGGGACCTGCTCCATGAGCATCGCGACGTGCTCCAGGCTCACCTTGTGCTCCGCGTGATTGACCAGAGTGCCAGTAGCCCCCCTCTCGATTGCGGTTTCCGGATGAAGCCATCCTGTATTCGAACCGAACCCAACCGGATCCAGATGCTGGCACCAGACCTCCAGTCCTGGAGCTGCAGCGACTACCGCAGACAGGTCGAACGCAGAGACTGCGGCAACCATCCTAGCTCTAGTGTCTATGCTCCCCATGGCTATGGCTATATCCTCTGCAGATGCCCCGTGAGCAGTCTGGTACGTCTTGAAATTCACAACTACTAGGGACTCGCTCATAGCACCCCGAGGGACCGTGCCTCTTTGACCATGACGGGATTTAGTCTGACTCCTCGCCGCGGAACTTTGGTCATACCCTTGAGTCGTGATCAATAATCTGCGAATGTAAGTCAGAGCCTCCGGAGACTCTGGCTCCCATCCCTATCAGACATCCCTCTATGTTGCAATTGGGGCCTATGGCTGCACCCTCCAGAACGACTGATCCCCTTACCCTTGATCCTTCTCCGATGCATGCTCCCGACCCTATCGTGCTAGCGACTACCTCTCCCTTGTTTGTTGAACCGTCTCCGAACCATGAGTCGCCCTCAACCGAACCGCTGGAGAAACTCTCAGCGGAGATGCAAACCTGACTCGCCTCTACGAATGAAGCAGGGGTGCCTGCATCTACGAACCAACCCTCGAACGGTAAGCCGTTCAGACCACCTGTGGCAGCCAGGTCCTCGTACACGTCCCTCTCAATGCTATGAGCCCCATCCGGCATCAACTTGAAAATCTCAGGCTCGAGGATGTAGGTTCCCGCATTAATCAGATTGGAGTAAGCCTCCTCAATCGGAGGCTTCTCCTGGAATCTCATTATCTTCCCAGTCTCTCCTCTGTAGTCGGCGACTCCGAAACGGGATGGGTCCCCGACCTCCCATAGTGAGATAGTCGCAATCCCTCCGTTCCTCCTGTGGAATTCCAGCATCTCCTCGACTCTGAGGCTGGTTATCAGGTCTCCATTGATCACGCAGAATGTGCCTTCGGAGAGGTGCTCTCTGCAGTTGGCGATTGCCCCCCCCGTTCCTAGTGGCACGGTTTCCTCGATAATTTCCACCTCGTAAGGAAGCTCCACTCTGGAGAAATTCTCGCGTATCTGTTCTACTCCGTAGCCTGCTGCAATCAGCACTCTGCCGACCTTTGACTTAGGTAGTACATCCAATACATGCTCAATCATCGACTTGTCCAGAATGGGCAAGAGGGGCTTAGGTATGCTTTCTGTCCAAGGGCGTAGCCTTGTCCCGAAACCGCCGGCCAGAACGATGACGTCCATG
>CAZPNT010000198.1:0-1875 GCA_964588055.1 uncultured Candidatus Poseidoniales archaeon
CCCATGGCTGATGCTGGGCTATCCTCCGACCCTAGGGGTGTTCAAAAGGCTTGCGTATGGCAAGGCTCTCGCAAAGCATCAGGGTGTCCGGGGGAACCGGGCAGATGTCATTTGTCCACTACCAACATAAAGGTTGTTGAAGCAGTAAGATTTCAATTATAACAACAATTTTTACTCTAATCGTGTTGAAAAATTCGATGGTGAGTGCCAAAATCTCAATCGGTGGATTCGGAGAGTGGGATGTATTCTCCCCCCCTACTGTTTACCCTCCAAGGGAAGACTCAATCATGCTTTGCAATGCTGTTTCTGAATTTAGTGTAGTTCCAGACGGTAAGGCACTAGAAATTGGATGCGGATCTGGAATTGTGACTATGGTTCTATCGAGCCTAGGATGGGAGGTTACAGCGTGTGACTTGAATCCATTTGCGGTTTCGGCGACAAGGGGTAACATGGAGAAAAATGGTATCGCAGGAAGTCATAGAGTGATCGAGTCTGGGATTGGTGAAGAGTTAAAAATTCCTGAGGGCACTAGAATTGTAGTGTGGAATCTACCATACCTGGATAGTGAAAATGACGACAATGGATTGTCGGAAATAGAGAAGATGGCATGGTCTGACAGAACTGGAGGAGGATGGGGCGGAGAGCTGCTAAATTACTTAGAAGATCAGGAAGATCCGAATCGTTTGATCGCGATTCTAGTGATGAAAACCGAACCCGAGAGTGACAGCAAGGTGGAAGATTGGGAAAGGAAAGGGTGGACTTCGAGATCTCTTAGTTCGAAGAGGTTCGGTGATGAGAAAATCGAAATCGTGGCATTTTGGAAGACTGGATCGGGCAATTCTCCTTCTGTAATCGAGGAGTGCGCCTCTACAATGGATGAGGCGAGAGAGATTCAGAATGGAGAATGGACTAGATTGCTGTCCAAGAGGCAGACTGACGGGAGGGGCAGGAAGAAATCCGAGTGGATTTCAGAGGAAGGGGGCGTTTTTGCAACATGGATATTAGACTCCGATATACTGAAGGATTTTTCACCTGGGATTATTCAGACTAGCATTGGTTCTGTAGTTTCCAAAGCATTGGGAGCAGAAATGAAATGGCCCAACGATATTGTTAACGGAAACGGGGAAAAGATGGGGGGCGTTCTTGTAGAAACCTCAAACGATGAGTTCAACGATATCCGCGTCGGAGTAGGCGTGAATAGATTTGGTTTTGATAGGAAAAATGTGATTGGTTGCGGATGGGAAGAAACCATTGGCGATGTAGATTCTGAGGAGGTTTTTCACAGAATCGACAGGGGGATATCTTCGATTTTCGAAAAAACGGGAGTGCTGCCCCGGCCTACGAAGGAGAGTCTTGCTATTTCGTCATGGATTTCGCTGTCTAAATCCATGTCCAGGGGATTAGTGGTTCGTCTAGATGGTGATTTTGCCAGGCCTTCGGGATTAAACGGCCTCGGAGAACTTCGAGTGACCGGGAAGGAAATCGGCAGTGTTGATGTTGTAGATCTAGATTTAATTGAGTGGTTTCGTCTAAGAGTTTGATTTTATCCGTTCTCTGACTAGTCTTATCTTCCCGGAGCTAGTGATGGTCTCGAAGCGTTCATTCTTGTTCATTATTGAGAGAGTTTCGGGATAGTCTGCAAGGGGCGTCTTTAGAATTGCAATCGTGCTTTTCGATAGTCCCTCTACGTCGAATAGCCTCCATTCTACTTCTCTCAGATTTTCTTCTAGAAGTATCTGTAAGTGCTCCCTTTGCATTGATCGATCGACTCGGAAGGCAATCCATCGGTGTTTTCCCCTAGCGGCCTTTTTTGGCTTCGGCATGCAACCCCGAAGGGGTTTACCTTAACCAATGGTATGTTCACGGAGATGTGTG
>CAZPNT010000199.1:0-1841 GCA_964588055.1 uncultured Candidatus Poseidoniales archaeon
GAATCTCAATGGGAAACAATAGCGAAAAATCCGCCGAAATGGCAGAGGAATGGGAACCCGTGGCAACGGAGATGCCCGATGCAGGAAGGCCCATGTTCAGAATCGACACTACCTTGGAAGAGCCGGTGAGAACATCGATACTGTGTGGTAGATGCGCTAATATCACTTGGCTACAGGGAAAAAAACCTGGGGGCTTTACATGCCCCTCATGTGAAACAGAACTCTGGGAATCAGAGGAAGAATGAGCAGGTGGAGTTAATATTTCGGCAATCGTCAAGTGGTAATGACTTCTCGAGTGGACGGAGACGTAAGCATGACCCTAGGAAACAATGAGCGTAGGATGCTCAGGGTGATGCTATCTGATCCAGAAAGGGAGTGGACCATGGATCAACTTCTCTCCGAAACAAACTGGGAAGATCAGGTCTATGTTGCCGGCGCAGGGAAGAACCTCGAGGAAGAAGGAATGCTAGACTTGAGGGAGTCCCCATCTCGCATGGTTTCCCTAGGAAAAGAAGGTCAGAGGGCATCGGAGAATGGACTTCTAGAATCAAGACTCTGGAATTGGATGATGGGTGAGAAAGAGGAAAATAGAACCATGAAATCATTGATGTCCTCAGACTTCGAGAGAAGTGAAACCGGGCCTGGAATCGGCATTCTCAAGGGATTGGGGGTCGAAATAGAATCAGGTTTGTTCATTGTCTCAGACGAATCTGGGATTTCAAAAGAGATCGATAGAAGAACGAATTTCATCCTTTCTTTGGTCGGAGACTCTGTTGAATCCTCGACCTTAGACCCAGAGATGCTTTCTCACTTTTCCTCCAGAGCGGGATTGCTGGACTTCGAAGAGGTAACCAGTAGGACTTGGAAACTAACCAAGTCCGGCTCTTCTACCGACTCTTCATCACTCGAGGAGTCCAAACTCATAGGGGAACTAACCCCTGAGATGCTGCAGACCGACTCATGGTTAGGGGGCGAATTCAAGCCATTCGATGTCGAAGCCCCGGCACCTACTCCCACTGGTGGCAGGAGGCATCCAATGCAGTCTCTGATCGAGAGAATACGATCGGTATTTCTTGAAATGGGATTCTCAGAGATAGAAGGCGACTATGTGCAATCAGCGGGGTGGAACATGGACTCCTTGTTCATCCCTCAATCACATCCCGCTAGAACTATGCAAGACACATTCTACCTAAATCAACCAAGAAAGGTGGTGGTAGAGGATGAGTACCTGGATCTCTGGTCTAGAGTGCATGAGCACGGTCACGACACGGGTAGCAAGGGATGGGGGGGAACATTCGACAAAGACGAGTCCGAGAGGGCGTTACTCAGGACTCACACAACCGTAAATACCGTTAGGCATATCGCAGATAACCCCAATACTCCATCCAGAGTCTTCGGAATAGGCAGGGTCTTCAGGCAGGAGACTATTGATAGGACGCACATGCCTGAGTTCCATCAGATAGAGGGAATAATCCACGAGCCCGATGCCAACCTCCCTATGCTAATATCCACCTTGAAGACATTCTACGCAAAGATGGGATATCCCGATGTCCGAGTCCGTCCAGCTTACTTCCCTTACACAGAGCCCAGTGCTGAAGTTGACATACTGTGGAAGGGAGAATGGCTCGAACTAGGCGGCTCTGGAATATTCAGGCCAGAAGTTACCGAGCCATTGGGGACTGAGTGGCCGGTATGCGCTTGGGGAATGGGCCTAGAGAGGTTGGCAATGCTGATCCTAGGCTTGGATGACATACGACAACTATACCAACCGGATCTAGAGAGGCTTAGGAAGATGCCACTTCTATGACTTAGAGTGAAACCTGTTTACTCGTCTACTAGTG
>CAZPNT010000200.1:0-1818 GCA_964588055.1 uncultured Candidatus Poseidoniales archaeon
ATCCCCGGTCGGGCTGCTCGCTTCCGCGCCTGACCTGGTTCCCGGGCGTGAGACGCTCACCGAATCCCTCCGGATTCGGCTACCGCCAACCTGGATCTCTTGGGGGCGAGACATCGCAGTCAACTGGTGTAATCCCAAAGGCTCGTTTGCGCCGCCCTCGGACTTCGAGTCACCATTTTTGACGATTTGTGATAAATAGAGCACGTCAACTCCCCCTCTAGCCCAACTATGGCGCAATGCGGACACGTATCAATATGACCAGTGATCATGCTTCATACTTTGACGGGCAGCCAGTCTGAATCTCAATAGAGTCAATCACCCATGTAGCAGGGCCGCCAATATCTCCAACTGCATGAAGAAGACCCCTTACTGCTATTGTCCTGCCCTCGTCAAAACCATCTGGGATTGGTGAGTTGGAAAAATCGACAAACAACTCCTGTGAGTTACCTTCTAGAATGAATTTCGTGTCCTCAGTATCCATTGATCCAACAGCTACGATTCCACGAACGAATATGTTGGTATCTTCGAATTTCTCTGGGTCATCCATTATCTCGTCTACAGAATATTGAACCTCTGGGTCAACACTTACCATCATCAGTCCCAATATTGCAAGAGATGACCCGAAAACGATAAGCAGACGCGATACCCGAGTTAGCTGCACATTACGTTTCTAATGGCGCCTGTCTAAATGTGTTTGTATCCAACTGCTTCGCTGAGAGATGAAAATCCTGATTCTCGAACTCTCGCCTTGATTCCTTTTACGATACTGGATACTACAGTTGGCCCATTGAAAACGAGTCCAGAGTAAAGCTGTATTAGGGATGAGCCAGAAATTATAGCTTCCCAAGCAGTATCTTTGGAGTCTATTCCACCCACTCCGACAACCGGCACCTTGCCTTGTGTCTCCTCATAGGCCATGTTAATCACTTCTAGCGATCGTGAATTTAGAGGCCTACCAGACAGCCCCCCATCACTTGAGAAAACCCTCCTTGACTGGGTAGAAAGAGGAACTGGCCTCTTAATTGTAGTATTTGTAGCTACAATTCCGTCTACACCTAATTTTGTACACAGCGAAACTGTGTCCTTAATCTCATCATCACTGTTATCCGGAGAAAGCTTCAACAAAATCGGCTTAGACTCGGTTTTCATCTCTCTTACCTTATTGCATGAATTGAGAATAGATGAGAGGTGCTCATCGCCTTGCAAATCCCTCAGCCCGGGGGTGTTTGGTGAGGAGATATTCAGTACGAACATGTCTGCATGTTCCCACAAGATATCTAGAGTAGCAGCATAGTCGTCTGAAGCATGTTCGTTGGGCACCTTTTTCGATCGGCCAATATTAGCTGCAACTGGAGACTTTGGCCATTTATCATCTGACTTTCGAGAAATCAACCTCTTTCTTATCTCGGACGCTCCCGGGTTGTTGAACCCCATCTTGTTTACTAGTGCTTTATGCTTATTCGCGCGAAACATTCTGGGTTTTGGATTCCCATCCTGGGGATATCTTGTAACACCGCCATACTCACTCCAAGAGAACCCCATAGCAGACCATGCCAGTAATGCCTCAGCACCTTTGTCAAAACCTGCAGCTAAACCTAGGGGATGATGGAATAGTTTACCGAACACCTCAATTGGGACCTCGGGAGATCTGTATAGGGAATTGAGGATATTCTGACCGACACTCGTCTCCCCGAAACCCCTCATCAATTTCATAGAAATAGAGTGTGCACGCTCTGAGTCAATTAGACGTAGTGCAGGGCTACCAAAACCCTCCAAGCAATGCCCATCGTTACTCCCAAACGCATCTATTCTTCAATC
>CAZPNT010000201.1:0-1775 GCA_964588055.1 uncultured Candidatus Poseidoniales archaeon
CGTCGCCTAGGCGACCTCTCAGCAAATTGCTCCCCAGTGGGGGGTCGTGTCGACGGCGACAATTCAACATTGCCGAGGGTCACTCTGGCTGCATGAACGGGTATCCCCAGTCCTGTGGGACGTCCAGGGTTCGCTTCACCGATCGGGGGCTGATCCACCTCAGCAGGTTGAGTGGGCCTCCGGCCTTGTCGTTGGTACCGCTAGCTCTGGCACCGCCGAATGGCTGCTGGGCCACCACGGCCCCAGTGGGCTTGTCGTTGATGTAGAAGTTCCCCGCAGCGAATCGGAGGACCTCGAAAGCCCTCTGTACGTCATCCTCGTTGTTGGCGAAGATGGAGCCAGTAAGGGCGTACGGGGAGCCTGAGTCGCACATCTCCAGAGCACCCTCGAAGTCGTCGTCGTCGTAAACGTAGACGGTCAGTACGGGGCCGAATATCTCCTCGCACATCGTTTCCGAAACCGGGTTGCTGGACACTATGATTGTCGGCTCGATGAACCAGCCCGTGGAGTCTTCGAAACCCCCTCCGACCACTACCTCGCAGGAGTCATCTGCCTTGGCCCTCTCTATGTAACCGGAAATCTTGTCGAACGCCCTCTGGTCTATTACCGCAGTCATGAAGTTGGAGAAGTCCCGGGCATCCCCCATCTTGATCTTTCCAACCTCGGAGCACAGGTCGTCCCCGATGGAGTCCCACACCGAAGAGGGGACGTACGCTCTGCTCGCTGCGCTGCACTTCTGGCCCTGGTACTCGAATGAGCCCCTGAGGAGGGCGACTAGCAGACCCTGGTGGTTGCAGTCTGGATGGGCCACGATGAAGTCCTTGCCACCTGTCTCCCCTACAATCCTGGGATATGACCTGAGGTCCGGAAGGGCCTTGGATATCTCCTGCCAGAGTCCCTGGAAGGTCGAGGTGGAGCCAGTGAAGTGGAGTCCCGCGAAGTCGGGGTTGGATAGGGCTGCTCCGGTGATCTCGGCTCCAGAGCCGGGAAGGAAGTTGATCACACCGGGAGGTAGTCCTGCCTCCATCATCAACTGCATCAGGACGTAGTTTGAGTGGTACGAGTTCCTGCTAGGCTTCCAAACAGAGGTGCATCCGACTATGGCCGGAGCGCTTGGGAGGTTTGCGGCTATGCTGGTGAAGTTGAACGGCGTGATAGAGAGGACGAACCCCTCGAGGGGCCTGATCTCAGTGGAGTTCTCCACCCCTGACGGGGAGACGAGGGGTTGGAGGTCGTCATGGAAGCCCCTGGCGTAGTGGCAGTTGAACCTCCAGAAGTCTATGAGTTCGCAGGCGGAGTCTATCTCTGCCTGGAACGCTGTCTTGGACTGGTTCAGCATCGTGGATGCGTTGACGCGCATCCTCCATTCCCCGGCCAGCAGGTCTGCGCATCTCTCGAAGATGGCGCATCGGCCCTCCAGGCCAAGCTGTATCCAGGGCTCCTGGGCATCAACTGCAGCGGTGCACGCTGCCTCCATCTCCTCTCTTCCGGCAAGGTGGACGTTGGCGAGGATGTGGCCATGGTTGTGCGGCACCACCTGAGTGACGGTGTTGCCGGTGAAGATTAGCTCACCGTTTACGACGCATGGAATCTCGATGACCTCGCCCAGTTGCCTGTCCATCTCGTTCTGAAGCGCCTCCCTCTCTGGGCTTCCTGGAGCGTATCCCATTATCGGCTCATTCACCGGCTGGCTCATAGGAAACCCGGGAGAAGAATCGTCTAACATAGTTTCGCAGGTGTATTCTGGGCTACTCCCACTCCTTCGGCTCGCCCTT
>CAZPNT010000202.1:0-1772 GCA_964588055.1 uncultured Candidatus Poseidoniales archaeon
TCATCCACGCATGGGCCTTCCAGTGGGGAGGCTGTGCTGACTGCACTGACGACGGCGACGGAGACGACGAGGGCACTGACGATGGCGATGAGGGCGACGAAGGCGGAGACGATGGCGATGACATCGGCACCACGAGCCACAACTCTTCCCATATCGACATCGAGCTTCACGTAGATGATGGCGGGCTCCAGAACATCGATCTGGCGGACTTCTCTGAAATGGAGGGCGAAAACGTCACTGAAGAAGAGGAGCTGCAATTCATCCTAAGCAACATCGGGTACGACCTCGGTGCAGGGATATGGGACATGCAATGGCATCTTGACGGTTTGATGAACAACACGCCATACTACCTAGTCTCAATCATCTGGATTGAACCCGGCGAAACCGGACCCACGTTCATCTGTGGAAACGGTGACGAGATTCCGTTCGACTGGGTGAACGACGGCTACACCGACTGCGAGGATGGTGCGGACGAGCAGCAGTACGACGACAACGGCGACCCAATCAACTGGTTCGACTGCATGGATGGGTCTCAGATATGGATCTACCAGGTGAACGACGGCATGTGGGACTGCGCAGATGGAGAAGACGAGTCAGTTATGTCGGATGAGGAAGAAGAAATATTCTCATTCAACAGCACTGGATCGACTGAGGACATCGGCTGGGAGTTGGAGATATCCAATGACACGTGCTTGGCCGTAGTCTCAGGTTGGATCGACGCTGCCGATAACAGCGCCCATGGATTCGCCGATGCAATCATCGCAGGACCCGCTTACGCGACCGACGATGACATGGACGGAGTTCCTGACTGCATAGCAGCGATGATGGGGCCTGGCGACGATGACGATGGTGACGACGGAGACGGGGACGAACCCGGAGACGGCGACGGGGACGGCGGAGAAGAGCCCGGCGAGCCCGAGGCATGGCCATCCGAGGATGACTGGGACGCGTTCTACGAGAGCATCGGCGGCTTCCTGCTGCAGTGGGACGCTGACAACAGCTCATCGTTCAGCTTCGACGAGTACTGGCAGTTCGTGACCGATACCAACGAAGGGTTCGACTTCGAGAACCCAGGCTGGTCTGAGGACACAACCGACTGGGACCAGTTCCCATACGACCCATCGGAGCAGACAGACACCGACATGGACGGAATGGGCGACAACTCCGACAACGACGACGACAACGACGGCGTACCCGATGGACTGGACGCGTTCCCATACGACCCAACCGAGTCAGCTGACCTGGACGGGGACGGAATCGGCGACAACTCCGACAACGACACAGACGGTGACGGTATCGACAACGACCAGGACGACTTCGACAGCGATCCGAACGCAGCAGCCGACAACGACCAGGACGGCGTCGACGACGCAACTGACACAGACGACGACAATGACGGCGTCCCCGACGTGGCAGACTGGGCACCGTTCGACGAGAACGAGCAGTACGACACGGACGGCGACGGAGTCGGCGACAACGCAGACACCGATGACGACGGCGACAGTTACGACGACACTGTCGACGCGTTCCCATTGGACCCATCCGAGCACCTAGACTCTGACGGCGACGGGATAGGCGACGATGCCGACACGGACGACGACAACGACGGCACACCTGACGGTCTGGATGACTTCCCGTTCGATGCTACAGAGCAGAGGGACACGGACGGCGACGGGATCGGCGACGTGGCCGACGCAGACAGGGACGAGGACGGATACCTGAACTCCGACGACGCGTTCCCAATGAACGCCGCCGAGTGGATGGACACCGAC
>CAZPNT010000203.1:0-1759 GCA_964588055.1 uncultured Candidatus Poseidoniales archaeon
ATCTGGGTAATTCCAGCGGAGGAAGAGAAATGGACACGAACACCGCATACCTACTGACTGCAAGCGTACTGGCCGCATTCGGCTACATCGGATACCAATCCGCCAACAGGGAGATCGACGACGACGCATACCTGTCTTCTCGAGGAACCCAGGGATGGCGCGGTATAGGGCTGAGCCTATTCGCCTCGGGCATGGGGGTGTGGGTGCTCCTAGGTCCTTCGGAGGTGGCATACTACGGCGGCTTCTGGGACGTGGCTGGCTATGCCGCCTCGTCCATGACCCCTTTCCTCCTCCTGGCCTACGTCGGACCCATGATCCGGGACCGCCTGCCAGACGGCATCACACTGGCCGATTACGTTAGGCACAGATTGGGCCGGCCCATGCAGGTGTACGTGGGCGTCATCTCGATACTCTACATGTTCACGTTCCTCTTCGCCGAGTTCACGGCCATAGGGAAGGTGATGGAGCACCTCTCGGGGATGGATCCGCTTCACCCCATGATAATGGTTGGAATCGTCACGGCTGCTTACACGGCATATGGCGGGCTCCCTACATCCCTAGCAACCGACAGGACCCAGGCGTGTGTGATTGCCGTCCTGGCGACGTTGATCCTCGTCGTCCTCGTCGGCGGGGACCCTGGCCAGATGCTCGACGATGCCAGGGCGTACAACACAGACGACGTTTGGTCATGGGGTAGCATGAGCTACATGGGCTCTTGGGAATCGGGACTGGCTCTGGTGGTCGCAGTTACTGCAGCCGAGATGTTCTCGCAGGGCAACTGGCAGAGGGTCTATGCCTCCGACAACGACGACTCGCTGAGGAAGGGGGCCCTACTGGCAGCAGCCATGGTTTTCCCATTGGTCTTCGCCATGGGGTTCCTGGGTACGGTGGCAGCCGGCCAAGGGGGCATCGGCGACCCCTCTATCGCCTTCTTCTACCTGATCGATGAATCCAGCCTACTGGTTGCTTCGGTGTTGATAGTGCTGGTGGTCTCCCTCGTGTGCTCCAGCGCCGACACGCTCCAGAACGCAATCGTTGCCTCGTTCTCCAGGGACATCTCTGACAGGGGGATGGACCTAGGCTCGTCTAGGGTGGCGACCATAGCGATGATCCCCCTGGCGATATACCTGGCATCCGGACCCACCATACTTGGTTTCGAGTTCAATGCATGGAGCGTTTTCGGGATTTTCCTCTTCGCTGACATGCTAGCTGCTGCAACGGTGTCCCCGGTTCTGATGACCCTGTGGGGAGGGGTCTCCTCCCGCGGCGCGCTCCTCGGATGCCTGGCCGGCTTCGCCTCGGTGGCGATTTACGGTTTGCTGGAGCCACCGACTGACTCAGCGTTCTACATGTACATAGTCAACCCCACTGGGGGGGCAGTTCCAGCCAGCGAGGGGGGCCTAACCAACCTCTATGCCTTCCTGTCAGCCATCATCGGGTCAACGGTTGCCACGGTAGTAGGTTCATACGCACTGCCCGACGAGTAGGGTCATGGCAGTAGAGATTCGGCCTTGGAGGAGGTTCTGGTTAGGGCCGTGGTCACGACGTGACCGTCTCGGAGGGGCTTGGTTCCCCCTCGAGGTCTTCGTCCTGGGGCTGTTGCTGATCGCTGTCCCCTACTTCTCCACCAACAACATCGCCAGCATGTACCTGGACACGGTCTGGGATCCCGAGATCGGGATGGACAGGGAGCTCCCGGTGGTCAACTGGATGATACTGCCCTACACACTGCTGTACCTGTTCTACCCGGCCACGCTCA
>CAZPNT010000204.1:0-1758 GCA_964588055.1 uncultured Candidatus Poseidoniales archaeon
TTCCATTTCAGGAACCAGTTTCTGTGATAATACCAATCCGGACCATTGTCTTCTACCATTCCCCTCTTCTGCCTTCCTTGATTCCGATTCCGGAACTACTACTGGATATAGGTTGGATATCGACGGCCAGGCTATACCTGACTCAGCTTCTGCTCCATCCGAAGATTTCCATATGCTCGATTACAAGGACGGGCACTCCCCGTCAACACAGATATTTACCACATTTAGTAGTCTTCCAGATATCTCCGAACTTGCTTCTCAGGACTCCATCCCCCTATCTTCTCTCCCAGAACACAATAGTGTGCTGCTCAATATGGACAATGGCCAGATGGAGGAACATTGGGTGGAAATTTCTTCTCGAACCCAGGAAGACGAAACACCCCTCGTCCACGTTAGATCGCTTAGAGGGCTCGATCACAACACACAGTACGCAGTAGCATTCAGGGATCTTACAGATGAGAACGGACTTTCCATCGAACCTTTCCCGGGATTCAAGGCATTAAGAGATGGGAAGGCCACAGATAATCAACAGATTGAGTCCCTCAGATCTAGCTACGAAATTATGTTCACTTCTCTTTCAGGGCTTGGCTATGAAAGACATAACCTGACTACTGCGTGGTGGTTTCACACAGCATCCAGCCAATCAATAACGGGAGATATTATTTCAATGAGGAACGATGCAACACAACGTCTAGGTGAGAATGGTATAGGTTGCAATGTCACATCAGTGACTGAGAACTATGCCGAAGACAATACAACCCTAAGGAGAATAAGTGGAACCATCACAACTCCTCACTATCTGGAGTCGACCTTCCCCCCTACTCCGATGACTCGCTCAGAGGATGGAACTCCCAAATTCAATTTTCTGACAGAGGTTGTGTTCACTGTGACTATCCCCAAGTCCGCCGCAGAGTCCTCACAACCAGCGCCACTTGTAGTTCTGGGTCATGGCTTCCTTGGTAATGGGGAGGGAATGGTCTCTGGATTCAGAGGATGGGCGAATGACTCTGGAGTGGCCACAATCGGAACCGATTTCAAGGGCTGGAGTTCAGATGGGGATTTTGATGCTGTTACCTTTGGATTGATGAATGTGAACTATCTCCAGCATCAGTCTGAGAGGCTCCAGCAATCTGTGATCAACCATCTTGCAATGATTACCACGATCAAAGGGGTTTGCTCCGATCTTCCAGAATTCTACCATAACGGAGTAAATCTGGTAGACACCACAGATGTCGATTACATGGGAGTCTCTCTTGGAGGGATTAGGGGGCCATCCATGTTGTCCCTAATACCAGAACTTGACCGAGGAGTACTTTGGGTCGCAGGGTCATCTTTCGGGTTTATTGCTGAGCGGTCCACCCAGTATACTCAATTCGAGCAGCTTTTCTCATCCCCCCTTGCTTACGAATCGACAATGGACCGATCCATACTGATTGCATTGATGCAGTCGATGTGGGACACCACTGAACCAGAAACCTACCTTCCTTTCATTGACGGTGGCCTGGATGGCGAACTGCATCCTTACGAAGTCCTTTACGTGGTTTCAATCAACGATGCCCAAGTTACTACCCTATCTGCAGACCGAGCCTCAAGGACTTCGGGAATACCGGTACTCGCCAACTCCACCTATTACCCTCACGGACTTGAGATTGCAGATGCACCGACCTCTGGATCGGCCATCGTTTACTTCGATGGCAACTTCCCAGCAGTTCCTTCAGGAAACATACAGGGGCCAATGGCTTACCACTCTCTAGCGCA
>CAZPNT010000205.1:0-1731 GCA_964588055.1 uncultured Candidatus Poseidoniales archaeon
GGAAAGCCCGTGGGATTTTTCCCTCGCGAGTTCAAATCTCGCCCTCGGCGCCAAAATATGCACAATTTACGCCATTCGCCCCCCTCGAAGGATGAGTTTCTTATTCAATGCCAATAGCCTCAGAAGAACATGGGGCAGCCGAGGACCAACGGGCCCGACATCGGTGAGGCCGCCCTAATGGAAAGGTTGAGTGGTCGATCCGCAGGAAACATGTTCTCAAATTTTGACAAGCGTTTGAGCATTCTAGACGATTTGATTTCAGAGATTGGTTACAATGTCTATCTGATCAAGAAGTTCTGGGGAGCCAGGGAACTGGTGATGGCCTGTTTGTGTATTTCTGGTTTTATTCTTGGGACTTGGGATTTCGGCATTGGAGAAATTTCCAGTGGTGGAGACTACGACCGCTGGGGAATCTTGGGGGATGAAAGTGGATTCTTGCACATGAAAGACCTTGCTCTGATTGTATCTTTACTTTCCGTGATTTGTTGGTTGGGTTTCGTAGTAATGCTTTGGAATAGTTATCCGATAATGAGGGAAAACACGGTTTACCTATTGATTGGAATGGGCTTCATACTCTTTGGATACATCAAGGCGCATTCACAGAACCCTGATTTCCCAACAGAAGCCGGGTTGAATAGTTGGACTTGGGTAATTATTACAAATCTGATAATGCTTTTCTTATCCACTTTCGTAGTTAGAAGAGCTGTTGTGGAGACGAGGGACATTCATGTCCAAAGAAAGCACGCACATCCAGACCCCAGGGTGATTGAACGGGCATGGAAAGATCATAGCCTATTGACATGGAGCATTTCTATAGCCATTTGGGTAGTTTTCTTGAACGTCAGTTTCTGGAGCAGTACTCACTCGATCGCACCGAGTCCAGGAGATCTAGACTTCAGTTTATCTCTAGCTCTAGTTCATGTGGTAACTGGAATAATTGCCACATTGCTCTTATTGGTGATAGTCTGGTTTCCCGAATTCATGCTTGGAGCAGCGGAAGTTAGAATTCAGTCCTCCAGAGCACGAGAGGTCTCGGGAGAGGTATTCGAGCCTAAGAAGGAAGAACAGGGGAAGTGCCCGGTGTGTAATCAGAACACGAATGCCACTATGGGCCAGAATGGAGAAGTCACAATAACCTGTGATCTAGAAGGATGTTCAGGAAAGGGAATAGTGGGTTCAGACTGTGACGAATGCGGTAGGAAGATGCCCACCAGAGTTGTGTGCATCAACTGCGGGTCTAACACCCCTGTTGGGGGTCACTTTGGAAGGGTTGAGGCTTGGTGAAGGAATCTGCTTCCCAGACCAAAGTCGAAGGTGACGATGAAGTAGTTCAATCGTTAGACAAAGATGCCATAACTACAGTGGTCGCAGTGAGTATGTCACTGATTGTTTTTTTAGCATCCTCGATAGCAATAATCTACCTTTGGAAGGGAGAAGAGGGTTTTGTAATTGAAAGACCATCGTCGGCATTGCTATCTTGGCAAATGGAATACATGGATCTTGTCGGAGTGGCCAATGGCTCCCTTTCGGAACTAGACGGCAGTGGGGTGATTGTATGTGTTGTGGACTCGGGAGTAGATCTCAGTCACCCAGATTTACGAGGAGTAGTGTTGAAGGGGTGGAGAGACTCAGTTAATGGCATCGAGGAGCCATATGATGATGAAGGTCATGGTACCGCAATGTCAGGAATTATCGTTTCTGATGGTGGTTTGAGTGGAGTCTCTAAGGGAG
>CAZPNT010000206.1:0-1727 GCA_964588055.1 uncultured Candidatus Poseidoniales archaeon
CGTTCCAGAACTCGTCCTCCTCCCAGACCTCTCCCGGGTTCACCTCGTGAGTGAACTCGACATCATTGCCCTCCCTCCGGGCGTACTCCCTCAGGACCGGCTGCCTGAAAGCCACCCACTTGCCAGAGCTAGTTGCGTAGGAGTTCACGTCGTGCCTCTCGGAAGCATGCCCCATCGGGAGGACGTAGTCGGCGAAGAACGCGGTCTCGTTCCACGTGGGGGTCAGTGCTACGTGGCACCCAACGGACTCCTCGTTCTGTAGCATCTCGATCCAGGAGAAGCCGTCGGGGTAGGTCCATACGGGGTTGAAGACCCTGGTGAAGTACACGTCCATGGATCCCCTGCCGTCCTTGATCAGGTGAGGGAGGATGTGACTCATCTCGTAGTGCGAAAGTGTGTACTCCGGCGGGAAGTGGAGCTCGTTCCAACCATCCGGGTCCGGGGGGACGTCGAAGAGCTCTGGCTTGAACTTGGACCAGGAGTTGGGGGATGTCCCACCCTCGGTGCCAATGCTGCCGGTCAGGACGTTTAGGAGGTGGAGGGTCCTGCTGACCTGCCACCCACCGAGGTTTCCAATCGCAGCCGCTCTCCATACGTGGGTCGCCAGGCGGCTGCCGGCATTCGCCACTATCTCCCCGACCTCGATGACCTGCTCCACAGGAATCCTGCACTCCCTAGCCGCGAACTCCGGGGTGTACTGGGCGTACTCGTCCTTGAGAAGCTGGATGAAAGTCTCGAAAGATCGCTCCTCGTCGGGGTGCTCTGCCTCCAACCACTCCTCCCAGTTGACCCAGTTCTTCACGAAGTCCCTGTCGAATAGGCCCCTCTCCAGGATCATGCTCGCCCATGAGAGGAATAGGGCCGACTCGGAGCCAGGCCAAGTCGGCAGCCAGTGGTCTGCCATTGCCGCGGTGTTGGAAAGGCGAGGGTCGATGACGACCAGCTTGGCACCGTCCATCATGCCCTCGAGTATCCTCTGTGCGTGCGGGTTGAAGTAGTGGCCAGTCTCCAAGTGAGAGGAGGTTAGCAGGATGACCTTGGCGTTGGCGTGGTCGGGGGATGGCCTGTCATGGCGATGCCATAGCGCGTACCCTGTCCTTGCTCCAGCGGAGCAGATGTTGGTGTGGCTGTTGTGGCCATCCACGCCCCATGCCTTCAGGACCCTGTTGGTGTAGCCCTCGTGACCGGGGCGGCCCACGTGGTAGACGACCCTGTCCTTGGCTCCGGTCTTGAGCGACGACCTGATCTTCGTTGCGATCTCGTCCAGGGCCTGATCCCAGGAGACTCTCTCCCACCCGCCTTCCCCCCTGGGCCCGACCCTCCTCATGGGGTGGAGGATCCTCTCCGTGTCGTTGATCTGGTTAATCGTGGCAGGGCCCTTTGCGCAGTTCCTTCCACGGCTCCCGGGATGGTGGGGGTTGCCCTCGAACTTGGAGACCTGGCCTGACTCCTTGTCCACATAGGCAAGAAGGCCGCAGGCCGACTCGCAGTTGAAGCATGTTGTTGGGACGAGGGAGTAGCGCTTCTCAACCATCTTCGGCCATTCGTTGGCATCTAGCTCGACGTGGTCGTGCCACTCCTCCGGTTCCGGGAAAGACCTCAGGGCGACCTTCGCCCCAGCGGCCTTCTCCCTGTCCAGGTTGGGGATCAATCTTAGTCGCTGAGCTATGTCCTCGATGAATGTCCTACCCAATCAAACACCTCACAGTAATGGCTCCATCTGCGGC
>CAZPNT010000207.1:0-1721 GCA_964588055.1 uncultured Candidatus Poseidoniales archaeon
GGCCGACCTGACTGGCGTTTATCATCCTCACCCAAGGTGGCAGGGAGGGGTGCATCCTCGACATCTCCTTCTTTGGGGACGTATTCCGCTGGGGCAAGCTTCCTGTTCTTCTCCTCCTCAGATCCCTCGAAGTCCGGATCCAAAGCAAGGGACTGTAGCCTTCTTTTGAGCCCCGGGTCCTTCTCCTTCTTCAGAAGGTCACCCGCAGCCTCTCGCAGCTCTTGGCCAGAGAGGATTATCGAGATCTGACCTATGCACGCCTTCCTCATCTCCAGGTCCTTGTCTGCTGCACCCTTCAGGATCATCTGCACCACTCTCGGACTCTGGATGTCCAGCTTCTTCAGTGCCTTGATCACGGATCCCCTGATCTGCCTGTCGTCCTCTCCGATGCTGGACTCCACCAATATTGCAGCCACCCTCGGCTCAACATCAGCGAGGACCGTTAGGGTCTTGGAGGCGTTCCTCCGTACCTTGACTTCCTCGTCCTGGAGGGACCACCCGATGAGGTCCCAGGCCTCGGCACCCCCCTTCGATGCTATCGTCCTGAGAATCAGTGAGCCTCTTATTCGCAGGTCTTCGTCCTCTTCCCTGATTAGCTCGTCAAGGTGCAGGCATCCCACTTCGGGCCACTCTCTGGCTGCTAGCTTTAGCGCCTCGAACGCATTTCCTCTTCGGTCCTTGCTGCTCTCACGAAGCTCCCTCCTGAGCATTTCCTCGCACCCCGAAGGAAACAGAGGGGCTACCTTCTTCAGGCAAGACATCGCCTCCTCCCTCACTGCTTCCTGATCGTCCATGAGTCTATCGGATAGGCAGTGGAGCAAGATTCCCTGCCTCCTTAGGGAGAACGCGGGAAGCGTCTTCAGAGCCGCTATCCTCACGTCTGGGAAGTCGTCCTCCAATGCTTCTACCAATGAATCGTAAGCCCTCTCAGTATCCTTCTCCGGGACCTTGAATAGGGCCTTGATCGCATCAATTCTCCCCAGGAGCAATCTCTTCCCATCTGCCATGATCTCTATTTTTCCCGATTGCCCGTTTGCCAGTGGGAGGATGTCGGCGGGTTCTAGCCTCTGCCATGGTCCACTTCCCGGAGACAAGGCAGCGAAACCAGTGCCCTTGGCGCTTCCTTTGCGTCCCACACCTATCCTCTTGCCAGTGCGCGGATCGCGTGCGATGTACTCCCTATTCACAGAAAATCGCCCGCGGATTGAGCCACCACACTTCAATGAAACGCGAATCTGCTCATGACAATCATGAAGCACTCTGGGCTTAATCCGGGCTTGAACATGTCTCAGGAGGTCGAAATAGAGATTTCGAAGCTACTCCTTTCCTCATTCAGCGGAGGGGCTCCGGTAGGCATGAATGACTTGGCTCGCATGTGGTCACTGGAGATGCAGTGGTTCTCTCCTGATGCAGCCTCATCGCTTGTCGGCAGGCTTCAATTGGCCGGTTGGCTTGTAGGGGGGGAGGACTCTCTGGAGCCATGCGATTCAATTCTGCAGCACACTCCAGAGCTTGGATGGCGCCCTTTCCTATCTCGGTTCGAGGAAATACCCAAGCCACCGGAAATAGAGGTATTCGATGAGGGGCTTCCTCCCTCCGCCAGCCCCTCTGAGGACCAGGGCCAACGTCAACCCATCACAGAATCCACAATTGGAAAATTGGCCTTTATGGTCTCCTCGATGTCAGGTCTAGACAGGCGTGAGGTCGTAAGGAGGGCAGAG
>CAZPNT010000208.1:0-1683 GCA_964588055.1 uncultured Candidatus Poseidoniales archaeon
CAAACACCACCAGTTCTGAGTCTTGGGGGTCCCCCTCCCTCCATATCGAGACAAGAGTATCCACTTCTTCTTCTTCAATGACTGTCAATCTCGGAAGTGCTGCCTCATCTCCTACGGCCTTCCTGTAAGTCCATGTTTCTTGATCGATATCTCCATGGGAATACCAAACACCCAACCTGTCCTTTCCCGTTGAGTCATTCCTGATAGTCTGATATAGCAAATGGGCTTGTTCATGTCCGAACTCTATGGACAAGGGGTCTCTTTGAGCAGGGTCAGCTTCAATGTCATGGATAATACTGGGCATCAGAGACCAATCATCGGAAGAGACGGGGTTTTCTGCGTGGAGTAGGAAGATGCCAGTCACATCTTCTAGACTTCCACCACTGAATACGTCCCTGTGATAGCCCGAAACAACGATCTCAGAATCCTTGACGTCCATGTCTATTCCCCAGTACTTGCCATCGGAGAGGGGAATTCCAGGCAGGAGGTCCTGAGCCGGGGAAATTCTACAACTTGAGTCTACTGTGGAATAGCTGAGTGTCTGCATTAGGAACCAGTTAGGGCCCATGTATCTCCTAGTCCACACAATGTGCGCATACCCGTCCTCCGTGCTAACAACGGAAATATCTCCCGACCAACGTTCCTCGATCACGTTATTGCATTCTACTAGCGATTTGCTTTGGGATAATTTGTACATTAGCAGCGTCCCCTCTTTCTCTCCAATCAGAAGATCGTCTCCCTCCTCGCTGTCTAGGCTCACGACTGCTATCGGGCTTTCCCCTGGATTCATTTCCACGTCTCTGGGCCCAGTCAATGTCGTGCTATCTACCAGTAGTGTCTTTTCCCTTACATTGTCAGACCAATCATTATCCGAACCGCTCTCCATCAAGACACTAATCCTTACTTCAAGAGGGCCTGTTGAATTTGGCACAATAGGGAACGAAATCAAAGAATGTGAGCCGCCAAGGACTAGTGGCATGGTTGAGTTTGCAACCATCTCCCAACCTCTTCCGGGAATCATCATCTCTAGAGTTCCAGAAACGTCCACTGCGTCTTGTGAACCTAGGTTGTCCACTCTTGCTTGAACCACGACTGACTCGTCAGGACGTGGAATTGGGCTAGATACCGTAACAGCCGATATCGCTCCGGCTCTGATGGCGAGGTCAACCCCCGGGGGCCTCGGTAAAACTGAGAAAGTTCCAGATAACTCGTTATTGCTGTTATCCAATTCCTGTATCGAGTTGAGAGGGTCGATTGAAATCGTGAGCAGGGCATCTCCTGAATCAGTCGGGTTCCAATAAAGTACAACCTCGACAAACTGCCCGGAGTCAATATTGGGAATCACGTACTCATCTCTTCTCTCCCCCCACTCTTCTAGAATTATGCCAACATCGGTTGCAGCTTGGTCTCCAGTGTTTCTTATCGTTGCCCTAACTTCTAGGAAAGTGTTGACGTAAGACTCCTGCATAGGGATTCCAAACTCTTGGATGGAGATGGATTTGCTAACGAATAGTAGATCCGGCATAGGATCAATGTTGTCAACCGTTACTACTCTCCTAATCTCCTCTGATACGACGCCCACTGCACTAACGACCCTTACTGAGATTCTGTACTCATCGTCCTTGTACTGGGTGGTATCCCAATTGAAACTCCACCTGGTCCATCCGTTATCTCCGTCTTTGC
>CAZPNT010000209.1:0-1682 GCA_964588055.1 uncultured Candidatus Poseidoniales archaeon
ATTACGAATTCTTCGGCGCACCCGTGGAGTTGTTCTTGTTCACTCACAAAAGTCTAGGCAAGTTCGCAGCCTCTGATGCTGGCCTTTTCATGCAGAATCTGATGCTTTCAGCGCATTCGAAAGGATTGGGGACTTGCGCTCAAGGCTCCGTCGCGGTTTGGGAGGATGCGGTTCGGAAGGAGTTTGAAATCGGCAAAAATTACTCCCTTCTTTGCGGAATATGCGTCGGATACCCAAGCGAGGGCGAAATAAACAAATTTGAGGCAAACAGAATACCTCCCTCGGAGATAATGCTTCCAGAGAAGGGTCGATCCTAATCGGCAAACACTGAGAATATTCGTCAAAGAGGGGTTTGGGCGATGTTTCGCTGTATACTCAACAGCATCCGTCGCACGAACAACTAGGGCCGCAAGGGTCGCAGTCACAGCATTCACATGGCATGATACCAACAAAACAGATTATTATTTAGAGGTATCCAAATTAATATCTCGAATATTGAGATCCATGTGCGGTCAGTATTCCACAGGGACCGGATCCAGAGACCTCCACAGGAACCAGCAAGCGGCACTGCGATAGGGCCTCCATGCCTCTGCCACTGCAATCATCTCATCCTTTGAGCGAGCCTCGGGGACTAGCCTTTGAATCCCCTTAACCACACCCAGGTCCCCCAGGCTCAGAACGTCCGACCGCATCAGTGAGAAGATGAGCATCATCTCTGCCGTCCAGGGTCCGACTCCCTTGAGTTTCACGAGGTGCTTGATCAGTGAGTCGTCTTCCATTTCCTCGTAACCTTCTGGCAGCAGGGGCTCGTCTCCGGTGGCTATTCCTCTGATGTAGAGGCTCTTCTGCCGTGACAGTCCGCAGGATTCTAGTTCATCGATAGTTAGGTAGCCTACCGATTCCCTGCTGATTTCGTCGCATAGCCCTTCCAATCGACTGTGGATGGTGTCCGCCGCCTTGACTGAAATCTGCTGGCCGACTATGCTCCTGACCAGGGTCTGAAAGATATCCCCCCTACCAGACATGCCCTCACCCGCGAAAGACTCGACTATGTCGCCCAGAAGTGGGTCTGCCGAGAGGTGGGAGACCGCGTCCCCCCACCAATCCGGCCTGCCTCTTTGCACTATCTCGGTCAGTGGTTGACGCTCTATGAGTTTACGCCGCTCGGGATGACCTAGTTCCCGCAGCCGCATCCTGGGTCTTCGCAAGATGGTTTTGCGTTGTTCTCGGCCTTTTCCTTCTTCTTTCCCTTCATGTTCCTGACCGACTGGCTAATCTTCCTCTGCCCCTTCTGAGTTCGTGGGTTCATGTCATTACCGAAATACCCGCTCTATTGAACATTTTCTCGGGCCTTCTCTAAGACTCCGAAATTCTCTCACCCACCCGATGATACCACGACCAGCTCCAATGAAGCGTCCTCCTTGATCAGAGCAGTGTGGGGGAGGATTGTCTCGCCATGGACAGCTAGTACTGTGGAAGGGGGTATCTCCAGCCCTTCAAGGATCTCGCTGATCGTAATCGGCTTGCTGGACTCTACCACGAGTGACTCGCCCTGGTGCTGCACGATGACTTTCACGAGTCCCTTGGGGCCGGGTCAGCCTTATCTCTGATTCGCAGGTGGGACGTTCCGCTGCCGAGATCGCATAGCCCGGTATTGCGGTGGATTCGAAATCCACTGTCCA
>CAZPNT010000210.1:0-1660 GCA_964588055.1 uncultured Candidatus Poseidoniales archaeon
CCCCCATATCTCGAATGACAGGTCCTCGGGAAAGACTAGTTTCTCTTTTCCATCTGGTATTCCGCCACTAGAGCATTGCTGAGTTAAAGCCCCCCCGTCATTGTTAATTTCACAAGTCTGGCGTTCTTGCAGACCGGACTTAAGTGCAACGTCGTCAGAGAAACCTGAGCTGTTTACTGTCTGGAAAACAGCCAGAAGAGTGACGCCGAAAAGACGGATTCGGGTCGGCTTCTTGAATAGCCTCTTCAGCACCACGGCACAGCCTCAAGTAGCGCTGGTGCGCACAAGCCTATCAAAACACCGAAGAAAATGAAGAAATGTACAATCATGAGTCTTGGGGTGGTTCCAATCCGAATATGTCTAAGAACGTCGAAATAGAGAAGTGGGCATGGCAGACTACCTGGACAGGATAGGTGAGGGGTTAATCCTAGCCGACAAAGAGCCTCTGTCATACGACTGGACCCCTCCTGAGCTGGTTGGAAGGAGAGAAGAGCTCCACGAGTTAGCATCCATGTTCCTAGGCATTGGGAACCACAACGTGAGTTGTAGAGCAGTTGTTACAGGAAACGTTGGATCTGGCAAGACCGTGCTATCTCGCCGGTTCTGCATGGATGTTGCTTCTAAGTTGGAAGGGAAAAGAAAGATTGCTGTTGCCCATGTCAATTGTAGAAGCCACCCCTCGGCATCTCAGGTTCTACAACAGATTGCATTGTCTCTAGATTCTGGCCATCCTGAACGTGGTTTCAGCTCGGGGGAAGTCATTCAGAGCATCAGAAGGAACCTGAGATCACGCGACTCGCACCTCATGCTGATTCTCGACGAGGTTGACGTTCTAGTCAGGAGGGACAGCTCTGACTTGATTTACAAACTACTCAGGATAGATGAGGATCAAGAAGGAGAGGGTTCTATTTCGCTGATAATGATCAGTCAGGACGAATCCCTCTTCTCTCTATTCGAGAAGGCCATCAAATCTAGGCTCGGAGCTAGCAATTCCCTCCAAATGGGCCCCTATCCGGCTATTGACCTCGAGGGCATTGCCAGGCAACGTTACGAGGCCTCGTGCCGGCCGGGTTCAGTTAGCGAGGAGGTCTTAGCTAAGATTGGGGCCTTTGCAGAAGAGTCGGGAGGAGATGCTAGGATGGCCATTGAGCTACTTGATGATTCCATCAGGAGGGCAGAGATGGATGGAAGGGAGAAGGTTCTGGAAGAGGATGTTCTGCCGAGTGATGTCCGTTCCCCGTCAGTCGAGCCTAGCCAGATAGACAAGCTAAACGTTCACCAGAGGTTAGTCCTGCTAGGAATTTGCCGTAGATTGAGGAAGGAAGAGGAGGTGTCTAGCGGTGACGCAAGGAAGCTATACGAACTGGTCTGCGAAGAAAATAATGAGGAAGCAAGGGGGTACACGACATTCTGGAAATACCTGAAGCACCTAGAGTCGGTGGGACTGGTAGCAAGCAGAGCCTCCAGTTCCAACAAAGGAAGGGGTCGGACACAGTACATCACAATGCCCAACTCGGTACCAGCTGTTATTGGAGATAGGATTGAGAAGGCCCTTCTCGGCAGATAGGAGAACCGTAATACTCCGAACCGCTCTTATAGGGGCCTTATGTCGGGATGCCGTCCAAGGTGACCAAGTGGCAGGTGAGCAGTCCTTCAAGGC
>CAZPNT010000211.1:0-1659 GCA_964588055.1 uncultured Candidatus Poseidoniales archaeon
CTCGATCATCATGCAGCTCTTCTCCGGGGCCAAGATAATCCAGCTCGACCTCCAGGACTCTGCTGACAAGCAGCTGTACCAGGGCGTACAGAAGATCCTGGTCCTGATAATGATCCCAATCGAGTCCATCCCGCAGGTCTACGGGTTCCTCGACCCGTCGCCTTCACTCATCCTGGACTACGGGGAGGGGTGGGCCGGAGCCATAATCGTGTTCCAGCTGTTCCTGGGGTCGCTGCTGGTGTTCCTGCTCGACGAGCTGGTCAGCAAGTGGGGGATAGGCAGCGGTATCTCGCTGTTCATCGCCGCTGGCGTCGCCCAGTCCACATTCGTGGGGACACTCTCCCCACTGGCCACGATCGAGGGCCAGCCCCTGTCGATCGATAACCCGCCCTCGGGGACACTCCCGATGATATTCTACACCCTCAGGACAGCGAGCAACTACGATCTGGTGCAGGAGAACGGGTTCGAGATGATGCTCCTCGAGCACGCCAACCCGATAGTGGCTCTGATATCTTCGATCATCGTGTTCCTCGTGGTCGCCTACGCAGAGTCAAGCAAGCTCGAGCTGCCCCTTACTCACGGAAAGGTCAGGGGGCACAGGGGCCAGTACCCTATCAGGCTCGTATACGCGAGCAACATCCCGGTCATCCTGATGGCGGCACTGCTCGCCAACGTGAACATGTTCACCCTCCTCTTCCACAGCCACCCCACGCTCTCCACGGTTCCGATACTCGGTTCCAACGGGGCCTGGAGCCAGTCCGAGTGGTTCGGCTCCTACTACGAGGGTTCGACGACCCCGCACGACGGCTTCGCGTGGTACAGCTCGATGGTGAACGGGGTCGGCGACTGGCTGATCCCGCTTCTCAACCAGCAGGGGGACGTCCACGGGCACTCCCTGGGGCAGATAATGATGCACGTGTTCACCTACGTATTCTTCATGACGGCCGGTTCCACGGTCTTCGCTAAGTTCTGGATCGAGACCACCAACATGGGGGCCAAGGACGTCGCAAAGCAGATCGAGAGGACGGGGATGCAGATCCCCGGGTTCAGGAAGAACCCGGTGGTCCTCGAGCGGATACTGGAGAGGTACATCCCCCCGGTCACGCTCTTCTCCGGTGCCTTCGTCGGCCTGCTGGCCGCGGGAGCGGACCTGCTGGGGACGGTGGGGAACGCCACTGGGACCGGGCTCCTGCTGGCAGTCGGGATCATACTCAGGACCTACGAGCAGATACAGAAGGAGCAGGCGATGGAGATGCATCCCGTGCTCCGAGAGTTCTTCGGCGCAGACTAGAGCACTGCGGGGAAGGCCCCGTATCGCCCCTCGTCACGTTCTTATACGGCATGAAGGTCGGCGAGACGCTGCGTTGAGCTGGCGTTGGAGACCGAGCACCTAGTGCTATGACGTCTTCCATCAGGCTCGGCGCTGCCGAGGAAGTGCGGCCACGAGACTTTTCGTGGTTTAGGAGGTTAACCACAATTATGACTTGGCCCCCGATAGGGGGTGCAAGAGCAGGGTATTTCAGTGAATAACGAAATTGAAGTGCACCTGCGCCATTTATTTCCAATAAGTAACAACTTGTGACACACTTGACTCCGATAGGATCGTGATTCCGCTCACGCGAAATCCGGTTGATCCTGCCGGAGGCTACCGCTATTGGA
>CAZPNT010000212.1:0-1658 GCA_964588055.1 uncultured Candidatus Poseidoniales archaeon
CTCCCACTCCTTCGGCTCGCCCTTCTTCTCCTTCTTCCATTTCCTGTAGCAGGGCTTGCACAGCGATATTTTCCGAACCTTCTTGGTGATTCCAGATGAACCCCAGACATCGACTGCTCTGTCGTATGCCATCTTCCTGCCACCTGCCTTCTTGTCGGCCCAGTTGTCGCACCCTTTGATGTCGCAGGGGACCTCTCCCACGAATTCGGGCTTGTCCTCCTTGGAGGAATCTCCTGCACCGCCTCCGGATGCCATCCTCCTCTTCCGAGCCCTGGATTTGAATCCCATTGTGGTGCCGGCGATGCTGGCCGATTAGAAGGTTGCTTCGGACATTTCGACGTCGAAGGGGCCTCCCGAGCTGGCTACAGAAGCGAGGCGATCGGGGCCGACTCCGACGCTCACTACCGGCACGCCTGTGATCTCCTCGATTCGGGACAGGTAGGACCTGATTGCGCTTGGAAGGGAGTCAATCCCCCCTCCCTTTCTAGAGTCCTCTGCCATCTCTATCCACCGATCCTCATCGAGGGCCGGAAATCCTGGGTGGATCTCGTAAACGGGTGTGCATCTGGCTAGTTCCTCCGAAGAGGATGGGATGTGGGTTATCTCCCCCCCATCCAGTTGGTATGCAGTGCAGATCTTCAGTTCCTCCATTCCACCGAGGACATCGAGCTTGGTAACCACTAGACCTGTGTATCCATTGAGTCTCTGGCTCTCGTTGAGTGCCACCGCATCTAGCCATCCGGTCCTCCTTGGCCTTCCCGTGGTCGTTCCGAACTCGTGGCCTACTACCGACATCTGCTTCCCGGGCCCCTCCTTGAGGGATAGTTCAGTGGGGAATGGCCCGTTGCCGACCCTTGTGGTGTATGCCTTCGTTATCCCGTAGCACTGGTCTATGTGGCCGGGGTGAATCCCTGCACCGTGAGTAGCGTTTGCCCTGCATGTGATCGATGAAGTGACGAATGGGTAAGTCCCCTGGTCAATGTCGAGCATCGCTCCCTGTGCTCCCTCTAGAAGGACCTGCTCTCCTCTGGAGAGGGCCTTGTCCAGCATCGGCCCAGTGGCACATATGGCACTGGAGAATCTATGGTGGATCCATGAAATCTCGGACTTGAGTTGTTCGGGGTCGATCTTCTCTTCCACCCCTACTGTGGAAAGTTGGTCGTTCATCCTCGAAGCCATCTCTGAGATCTCGGAGTCTCTCCCCATGATGAGGGCGATGTCGACGAACCTCAGCCCTACCCTCTCGGTCCTATCGCGGTATGCTGGTCCGATGCCCCGTCCAGTGGTGCCAACTAGGGTGTCAGCGGAATCGTAGAAGCGGTGGAAGGGAAGGATCACGGCGGCCCTCTCGCTGATGAAGAGCCTCTCTCCCTCGGGTCTCTCTCCAGTGAGTTCAGCCCACTCGCTGAGTTCACGGTCCAGAACCCACGGGTCGACGACCATTCCGCAACCTAGCACCAAATTGCAGTTCCTCGCTGTAATCCCCGAGGGGAGCAGGTGCATCTTGAGTGTCGTCCCCCCGGCCACGATTGTGTGCCCTGCGTTATTTCCGCCCTGGAACCTCACAGCCCACTGGGAATTGGGTGCTAGCTGGTCTATGGCCTTGCCCTTACCCTCATCCCCCCATTGGGCCCCGAGCACGACGCTGGCAGGCAACG
>CAZPNT010000213.1:0-1652 GCA_964588055.1 uncultured Candidatus Poseidoniales archaeon
TCCAATGACAGCGACGGCGATGGCGTGGGCGACAACGCGGACACCGACGACGACAATGACGGCGTCCTGGACGCCGACGAGACCGCCGACGGGACCTTCTTCGGAAGCTGCAGCCTCGTTTCGGACTGCGACGGCGACGGATACAACGACTCCACAGACGCATTCGACGTGGACCCAGAGGCATGGGACGATCTGGACGGTGACGGCCTGGCCGACACCTTCCCCAACCTGCTCGTGAACAGCTACGAGACCATCCAGCTGTGCGCACCCGAGGGAGGGACAGAGTGGTACGACGCCACGACTTACTCGGACGGGCCTACTGGTGACTACATAGCGGTCTCATCCTCGGATGACGACTCCAACTCGAACGGCGAGGAGGACACCGAGTGCTCCTTCACAGTTCCATCAGGGTACACGGCCGACGTTGTCCTGAACACTGGCAGCTACGGGAGCGAGGCATGGGTGACTGTCGATGGGACCACTTTCAGCGGATACTCCAGCGGTTCCGAGTACACGGTTACAACCCTCGCAGCAGGGTCGTACACCCTGTACTACGAGGACACCTGGGGAGACGGGTGCAACCCGTCAAGCGGATCCTACGGGTCCTGCTGGGTCCAGGTGAGCTACGAGAACCTGATCGGCCAGGTGGTACCATCCACTAGCGGATTCGGCACCGACCTCGACAACGACGACGACGGCGACGGATTCTCCGACTCCGACGAGGGCACCTGCGGAACTGACTCGATGGACGCCACGGACGCACCGACCGACACAGACTCGGACGGCCTCTGCGACGCCGGCGTAGACGACGATGACGACGACGACGGCGTGCTGGACTCCGACGAGGAGGCCGGCTGCGACCTGCTGACCGACTGCGACGGAGACGGCGTGGACGACGCTACAGACACGCACGACAACGACGCTACCGAGACCTCCGACATGGACGGTGACGGCATCGGCGACAACTCCGACGATGACAGGGACGGCGATGGCTACCTGAACTCAAACGACGATTTCCCAGACGACGACTCCGAGTGGGGCGACAACGACGGAGACGGGACCGGCGACAACGCCGACACCGACGACGACACCTGCCCAGAGGCAGACGGGACCGACGACGACAACGACGGTGTAGCGGACCACACATGCGGCACCTTCACCGGGCTCGGATCCTCGATGGGATACGACTTCTACCCAGGTGACGGGGTCGCGGACGTGGACGACGCGTTCCCGCTAACGCCAGCAGAGTCAGCCGACAACGACGGCGACGGCTGGGGCGACAACGCCGACGCCGACGACGACGACGACGGGATAAGCGACTCCCAGGACGACGACATGGACGGCGACGGATTCACCAACGACGACGAGGACACCAACTGCGTCGGAGACGGCGGAGACTCGACCAGCGCGGCCATCACCCCAGATGACCTGGACGGAGACGGCACTTGCGACTACCTGGACGACGACACCGACGGCGACGGCACGGACGACACATCCGACGCCTTCCCAGAGGACGCTTGTGCAGACACCGACACCGATGGTGACGGGATGCCCGACACTCTCGTGTCCGGTTGCACAACGACCCTGACCGAGGACGGCGACGATGACTACGACGCGAGCCAGGCTCCAAGCGTGACCTTCACAGTGACCGT
>CAZPNT010000214.1:0-1652 GCA_964588055.1 uncultured Candidatus Poseidoniales archaeon
GGTCACGGATCACGGAAGAATATGGGAGGAGTTGGTATGGGAGAACGGAGTGGCCGAACCGGACAGGGGTTTCCAGGCGATAGAAGAGCTAGCACCCACTCACACAATCGGATACTACTTGCCATCTGGACCATACTGGATAGACGACCCCACCACTACGCTGGGGTATGACATGGCCGACTGCTGGGCCTCATGTATGATTCCGTTCGATTGGGGGCTGCAGTACGACCCACGTGGATTCCTCTTCATCTCCGAGATGGTCAGTGGGATCTACGTGGTCCAGTTCGATGAGGACTTCGACCCAAGATACAACTATCCTGCGCTATGGACCATTGAAGATGATGATTGAAATGAGCAGGGTACTCGTCCTAGCACTTCTATTGTCCTCCTTGGTAATGCCAATGGCTTCTGCGCACGGAGCGAATGACTTCTCAATTATAATGAGGAGTTCGAGCATACAGCCGGGAGAGGCGGAAGTAATGCAGAACGACTCCGTCACATTCTACAATGTGGCTGACATCAACAGGACAATCTGGGTGGATCTGGATAGAGACGACGAATACGACCAGTGGTGCCAGACCGAGCCATGGAACTCTTCCTCTATCAGGGACGAGTGCTCATTCATCCTGGACTGGGACAAATGGACTCCGGGCACGCACTACTTTGACGTCTTCTCTAATGGAACACTATGGGGGACCTTGAATCTCACGGTATTGCACGACTATCACGAGGAAGCGGGGCCCCCCAGTGGATATGCCTTCAATGCAGAGGGCTCTTCGGATGCCGCGATGAGTGAAAATAATGAAGGCCTTAGGAACCTGGTGATTGTACTAATTGTAGCATCCGTTGCTGTTTTGCTATCTAGGAGGAAGGAAGATGAGTAGGGTTTTCTCATTATTGGTTTCGTTGGCAATTATTTCCTCTCCTGGTTGCCTTTCCGGAGGTGAGATTGACGATTTCTACGGAGAGGACATTTCTCCTCCGATTCCAGTGGACGAGTTCATCCTAGTAGATGAAAATGGAAATTCTGTGTCTATGTCGGACTTCGAAGGGAAGGTGGTCGTAGTAGCTTTCCTATTCACCAGGTGCCCGGACATCTGCCCGGTTGTCAGTGCCAATCTGGCATTCGTGGAGCAAGAGCTTGGAGAACTGCACGGGTCTTCTGTTCAGATTCTCACAGTCACAGTAGACCCATGGACGGACAACTCTAGCGTTCTAAACAAATATGCCTCGACCAGGGAGCTGGGGTGGCCCCACCTGACAGGTGCAGTCGAGGACTTGGAGCCTGTTTGGATGAACTTCGACGTAGGACTAACGACATACGACACAGATGTAGACAATGACGGAGTTGCCGATGGTTTCGACAGTTGTCCCGATACTCCCGAGGGGGAAGAAGTCGACAACAACGGATGTGGCAAGGAGACCCAGCAACCGGAGGGGGACGTAGTGACCAACCATCATCCTCTAGACTACTGGGTTGATCACACAACGGGGACCATCATCGTTGACAAGCAGATGAAGCAGAGAGTGTGGTGGGGAGACACGGACTGGAACCCTGAGCTTGTTCTTGAAGACATATTGAGCCTAGTGGAAGAAGAGTGAAATATTCCTGAAAGATGGGTGTGCGTAATGTCCCCTCAAATCAAGGCTGC
>CAZPNT010000215.1:0-1647 GCA_964588055.1 uncultured Candidatus Poseidoniales archaeon
ACCCCCAGCCGCGAAGTATAGGCCAAACTAACCTACAGGCCCCAATTGGGCTCACTGCGAGTGAGCAATCAGTCAAAGCCCTGACGGAGAGCTCAGTTCTGTCTGTCGATGCTGAAAGGAGCAACCTCGTCTATTAGGTCGATGTGGCCAACGAACATTCTCCTGCAGCAGTACCTCTCGAAACCTAGGTCGTCGAGAACCTGTCCGGCGTCCTTACCATCTTCTACTGCATCAAGGAACTCCTGATACTTGTGAGCTATGACCGTCCCGCAACTCCAACATCTAACTGGGATTAACATCTCTTTCACCTACCTGTACGACTTCTGCCACTTCTTTCGAGCGCCTCTACCCATTTGATGCTTGGGCTCCTTTCTCCTGGGATCGTTGACCAGAATCTTCCTCTCAAACCTTACGAATTCGTCTCTTAGCTCCTCGTCGTCACCCTCGGCTCCGTCGTTGTACTTGACTAGCCCACGAGCTATTGCTGTCCTTATTGCGTCTACCTGCCCCATCTGTCCACCACCCTTCACATCTACAGAAATATCTACTCTGTCGATTCGGTTCATGGCCTCGGCGATTCTTAACGGTTCGAGGGCCTTTCTTCGTGCAAGCTCGGGCTCCAGAATATGAATTGGCTGCCCGTTGACCCTCACCCTTCCCTTTCCGGGCTTTAGGGTGGCTCTAGCAATCGCAGTCTTTCTCTTTCCACTGGTGTTGACGACCTTGGTTCTCTTCTTCCTTGCCAAATCACTCACCTACCCATCTCGTTCCATCTACTCCCAAATGAGAGCTAATCTCTCCCAGTCTCACGTACTTGTTGGGAGTATCGCGAACTATGTTCTCAGTAGAACCCCACTCGTGACCCTCTGGGAGTTCATCCAAAGAGAGGTTCTGAGGAGCCCCTATCATCACTCTGAGGTCCCTTAGGGCACCTCTGCCGCTGCTATTCTTCTGATACGGAAGCATCCCTCTGACTGTTCTCTTGATTATCTTGTCAGGCATCCTTGGGAAGTATGGCCCCTTTCTCGCGTGGTTGAGATTGTATTTCGCTCGGTAATCGCTTAGCACCTTGGTCCTAGGGCCTGAAACTATAGCGTCCTCTGCGTTGATGATGATGACCCTCTGCTGCCTACCTGACTTCCTGGCTGAAATCATCTCCTTGGCCACTTGGCTGGCCAGTCTGCCCAAGATCTTATCCTTAGCGTCGTATACCATGGTCGTCTCAGACAAGAATCCTCACCCCCTTTCCCTTCGGGTTCTCGTCCATAAGTTCGCGTATGCTCAGAGTCCTCCCTCCAGAGGACTCAATCTTGGTCCTAGCACCATCACTGAAGCTGAACGCGGCGACCGTCTGCCCACCGCTAATGCTGCCGCTCCCTAGGACCTTGCCGGGCACTAGTACGGTCTCCTTCTTGGCAGAGTGCCTGGAGATGTGGCTCAGGTTAGGCTCGGCCCAGTTTTTCCTGCTGGACTGGAGCCTGGTAGCCGTGTCCCTCCATATCGGGGAGCCTGTTGAACGGCTGTGGTCCTTCAGGTCACCTATGAGGGAAACTAGCGCTGAGTTGGTCTTCTTCTCTTGCTTACTCATAGTATCCCCCCATGGTTAGGTAGCGCGGCCACCAAAGTCGGTGTTATGAATCCTGCGGG
>CAZPNT010000216.1:0-1633 GCA_964588055.1 uncultured Candidatus Poseidoniales archaeon
CGGCAAGAGTCAATAATGAGTCGCCTCCTTCTGAATGTACAGAGTAATACGAAGGGGTGTCAATAAGTGAAGGAGTTGACAAGTAAGAGTTTGAAACTCAACAGGGATCTGGATAGATACGTCGACCAGGCTCTGGAGCAAGGTCGGCCTGTGAAAATTGGATGGGGTAGAGCGGGGGACGAGCGACCCAAGGATGGAGAGTTCGGAGTCCTTACACACCTGCCCGAGGGGGCCAAGGTTCTGTGCCTAGGGAACCTGGGTCCTCTAGTGGGGGCTGCGAACAGGGGGGGAACTCTAACTCTTCGAGGAAGTGCGGGTTCGATGATGGCAGCGTTTCACGTCAATGGCAAGACAGTAGTTGAGAAAGATGTAGGGGATAAAGCTGGATATGGGATGGTTGGTGGCGAGGTTTCGATTCAGGGTTCTTGTGGAAATGAAACCGGCTCATCAATGGATGATGGAGTTTTACTCGTTAGGGGTCACGCTGGAGATTCATTAGGTTGTAGAATGTCAGGAGGAACTCTGATTGTAATGGGATCTGTTGGATCAGAACCAGGGACAGGCATGACTGGAGGTAGGATCATCGTCTCAGGTAGCTGCCCCCCTCCGCCGGATGGAGTGGAGATGAGATCGATAAAGAAATCAGAAATTAATGAGTTCTCTAAAATGCTTGACCCAATGGGTCTTTCTCTCAATGAAGATGCGCTAGTTCTAGAGCCTGGAGATGTGTCTTACGAGGGCGAAGAGCGTCCTATATGTTCAATCACTGAGGGCTTTGAGAAAATTTCCCTCCACCCCAACGAAGACTCGTTGGCGGACAATGCAGTATTGGACCACTACACCCTTCTTGTTCAGGACGGTTCTGACTCAGAAGGTGCACTATTGGAGATTCCCTGGCTAATTAGCTGCGAAACTACTGTCGGTTCAGAAGACTGGAAAGGGGTTTCGACACCAGCAATTGTTCGCAATGAAACCCGGCCAAATGACCTTCTTATGGTTGGAAAGAGAGAGTTTGCTAATTCGATCGACTTTGTAGGAAATTGCTCTGGGCTAATTTTGGATATTACGGATTTTCCAGGACTAAATGACTTAGAAATAGAAGCGATGGTGATTTCTTTGAGGAGTAGAATGGATGAGAATGCAATAATTCTGCTCAGGGGAAGGATAGACAGAATTGAGAGGGTTTTCAGATTAGTAATGGACTTGGAGCTAGATGGCGCAGTGGTAATGTGTTCAACGCCAGGTGGTTCTAGACTAGCATCGGCCCTACCAAAGATTGGGCTTGCCTCAAAGGCAATGGGAATTGGTGAAACCGGAAAATTCGTGATGATTGAGGTAGATTACGAACCCGATGCAAAGGATTTGCTAATCGCTATAGCTTCGGGGTGCACGGCAATCGTTTCACCTCACGAAGGAGGGAGTCTAAGTTCAAAAATTGTCGATATAGGACGAGGTATTCGAGGTTGGATGAGGGAAATCGGAGTGGATAGAATTGAGAGAATAGGGAGGAGGAATCTGCGAGCAAATGACTATGATACTGCGGCAATATCAGGACTTAGACTGGTAGGATACGAAAGGCCTCTGAAAATGTGGTTAGAACTCGGGTGAATTCATGCCTACCCTAGACTTCAAA
>CAZPNT010000217.1:0-1574 GCA_964588055.1 uncultured Candidatus Poseidoniales archaeon
CCACTTCATCCCAAGGTGGCCGATGTCGATGAAGCCTTTTTACATCCACCACAAAGAGGGCGAGGAGGGGTCCACGGGAGGGCAACTTAGCAGGGGTTTCGACCTCAACTTCGGTCGGGATGAGATGACTAGCGGAGGGGCCAGGGAGCACAGAGTAGAGGTCCTGGAGCAGAACCTCAGAGACGTCGGCCTAGATCCTGCTGACTTCACATTCTACACGGACGGTTTTCGCTACGGTGCCCCCCCTCATGCAGGATGGGGCCTAGGGGTCGCTAGGCTTCTGATGGTGCTAACCGGAGCCGGTAACGTTAGAGAAGTGGTCCTTTTCCCAAGAGACAGGAGTCGAGTAACCCCCTAGTCAGAAGAGAGAGCCGCTTCCGAATAGTCCGAGTTCCGAATTGCGGAGCCCTAGACAGCATTTATGCGTGGAGACTGCCTTGAGGTAGCCATGGAGGAGGTCCCCGGTCAGGAAGTCATCGAAACCATGGGCAAACGAGACTTGAATCTAGATGGCACGGTCGTGAACTTGGCAATAGTCGGAAGTAGCAGATTCTACAACTTCGAAATCTTCGAGTCGGCGTTGGAGCGTTGGATTTCCAACAACACCTATCCAGACCTAATCATAGTTGGAGGGGCCTCTGGAGTAGACTACATGGCTGAGAGATGGGCAGACAACAATTTGGTCCCAATAGCGGTATTCACCGAAGAGTGGGACGACCCGAAGAGGAGCCTGGTCGACAGGAACAGGGGAGAGGCGCCAAATTCTCTGACGAAGAAGATTCTTGATTCGGCCTCTCACATTCTGGCTATGCCGTCTCCAACTAGCAAATGGACCAGGGTCGTGATCGAGAGAGCCTCGGATAGCGGCATCCCTACAGAAATCATCGAGGTCGAGTGAGTTACTCACTACTTAGCCCTGGAAGGAGACAGTGCCCATATCCCCAGCACAGCGGCACCGAACCAGGCCGTCTCTAGGATGAAGAAGGCCCATTCGTGGATTAGATAAGCTCGAATGGCGAGCAGGGCTGCTCCTATCGCCATCATCCACAAGTATGGCGAGGATTTGCTATGCAAGACGTCCCTGGTCTCCAAGAAGAAGGCGCTCAAGATCAGTATCATCCCCAAGTATGCGACCATCTCGCTATGGGCGAAGTCGACTATTGATTCGAACACAGGCCGGCTAGGTAATCGGGAAATTTAGTCTTATTCAGTGGGCATTGGTCATCCGAGGATACCACTTAGGGGGTTATCCCTGAGCATTGAGGTTCTGCTGAAGATGACGAAGAGGAGGAAAAGGAAGACTAGGACAAGCCTACCCACATTCAGAATTGGCCTGACGTCCATGTCCCCCTACCGAGGGTGTCTGACTTGAACAGTTTGTTGTGTCTTTACCCGAGACCAAGATCTTCACTATGGGTCTACGAGGGCAATCCGCGAAGTTCCACGGATTACTGACAGAGCTACCGCTATTGACTAGTTCGGGAAAACCCGATCTAAGACTTCAGAAGTCGCTTGCGCGAACGGTCTTTCGGCCGTTTGCGTGGGCTCTGGAAACTGCGTCTGACACAGCGGAC
>CAZPNT010000218.1:0-1561 GCA_964588055.1 uncultured Candidatus Poseidoniales archaeon
GGGTCATCAAGGAGGCTAAGATCGACATCGGCAGCCACCACACCCATGTCATCTCTTCTGGGGACGAGATAGAGTTGACTCGTGAGGGGGGTCTTTCGAAGTCCGACTCGTCTCTGATCAAAGAGGCCATCTCATCTGGAAGCAGGGCTCGTTCCGGACTGATAGTTGTGGAGAACGACGAGGTTCTGATCTTCGAAGTCGCGACTCATGGCATTAGAGACGTATCACAGTTCAACATGAGAGGAGGTGGCAAGAGAACAGGGGACTCATCTTCAGTTAGCAAGGAGTTCTTCGAGAAGGTCTCCAAGGAAACGAGGATGGTCTTCCCGGATGAGATGCCCTTGATCATCTGTGGACCAGGGATGGCCAGGGAAGGATTTGAGAAACTGTTGAGGGGGCTTGGAGCTGGAAACAGTATCGTCAATGCCCCGACCTCGATTGGTGGCAGGGCTGCAGCGAACGAAGTCCTAGCAGATGGCTTGGCTGACTCGCTATTGGGGGAGCATGCCATAGTGGAGCAGGTGCGAGCAATAGAGGAGGGTCTGAAGAGGGTCTCGATGGATGGTGCTGTCACCTATGGCATGGGTATGGTCTCGGATGCCGCATCACAGGGAGCCGTGGAGACACTGGTAATCGAGGCTGGTCTTCTTCGGAGCGGAGATGGACGGTCTGGCTGGGAGTCTGTCTCAGAAGCGGTCGAGGGCTCTGGTGGGAAGGTGATTCAGGCTTCGACGGAGCACGATGCGGGAAAGCAACTCGAAGGAATGGGCGGTGCAATCGCACTACTGAGATGGAAGTTGGAGTAGGCAACCCTCTTCACCAACATGCGGAGGGAGATGCATGGCCGGGGCTCCAGTGAGCATGGTTGGATTAGGGCTCAGAGACAGGAGCGACTGCGCATCTGCCATCTTGGAGAACTCAATAGAGCTCGGGGCTGATGCCCAATTCATAATAGAACGAAGCGAGATTAGAGAGTTCGATCAGGGTCTAATAGACTGGAGAGGAATTCTCGAGTCTAAGCACTGGCTCGTGCTATCATCTTCATGCCTACTTGACGGGAAGTCTATGAAATGGGCTTGGGGATCATCTTTGACATTCGCGGAGCTAGAGGGATGCAAGACTGCGATGGTCGTAGATTTGCCCAGAGACTCGGGTCGTCTGGAAGAGGTATGGGGTTCAGTGATAGATCGGATCAGACAGATTCACCTGCTCTTCATCGGGCCTAAGGCGATGAAGGCACTAGCGGAATTGGAAGGCATCGAAGAAGGCATGCTACTAGGAGAAATCAGAAGCAGGAGCCTTGTTCCGATAGTATGCTCGTTCGACCCAGAGAAGGGAGTGGCCAGTGTATCTCATTCACTGGGGCAAGAAATCGTAGAGGTTGGCAAAGAAGTGGTTTTCGAAAGATGGCTTGCAGGATTCCTCTACGAGCTGCCCCGATCGGGCTCTGGAGCATCTGGAATCGCATCTGCGGCTGAGTCCGCATCTGGATAATCCTGCTTACCGCGAAGTCATCATCTGAAACCCCTTTTGAAGGGGCACCCGTTCGGCCGGACCCGCG
>CAZPNT010000219.1:0-1530 GCA_964588055.1 uncultured Candidatus Poseidoniales archaeon
AGCATTTCAGCACCCCCTCCAGGAAGACCGTGTAAACCGGATTCTCGGAATCTCGAGAGCACTTCTATAGTTGTAAGACCGGATACCTCCGCGATACCCTCGATCTCAATGGGTGAGAAGCAATCTAACGATATTGACGGGTGCCTTCTGGAAAGCTCAGATAGAAGGTCGGTATACCACTCAAATGGTAGAGAAGGGTTCACTCCACCCTGCATAAGAATTCGACATCCCCCCAGTTGTTCGAGCTCTTCCACTCTTGCGCTTATATCATCGATGGTCTGGGTATATCCTTCATCGTGTCCAGGTGAACGATAAAATGAGCAGAAATGACAATTAATAGTACAAATGTTGGTGTAATTGATATTCCGATCTATCATATATGTCACTAGTTTACCGGGAACCTGAGACAATCTCCTCTCCGAGGCAACATACATCAGCTCGCTCAATGGGGCCTCTTGGTATATCGTTTCGGCATCTTTAGCATCGAGTAAAGGGGGATCAGCCTCAAGTTGCTGCTCTAGAATTACTTCCCAACTCATCATTTTATCCCTCTGCCTATAATTTGCTCAATTTCATGAATTCTCTTTGGGCAAGATGAGGACAACACTACTGGCCCGTCTTCGGTTACCAACACATCATCCTCAATCCTAATTCCTATCCCTGCATATCTTTCAGGAATATCTATGTCTTTTCTCCATGAACCGAAATATAGACCCGGTTCAATTGTAAGAACCATTCCAGGCTCAAGTGTGAAAGAAGAATTGGGGTCGCCTTGCCTGCCACCCCCTACATCATGGACATCCAATCCTAGGAAATGACCAGTCCCATGCATAAAGAAACTCCTGATTTGCCCCTCAAATAGGCCGTCTCGCCCATCAACCCTCCCCAATGCTTCCTCGATAGAGCAATCAAGGACTCCCAGATCTATTAGTCCCTCGGCAATTGTCTGACAGACGGCTTCATGCATAGATGCCCAAGGTGCTCCCGATTGGCATGCACCAATTCCTGCCAATTCAGCCTTCAACACTAAGTCATAAATTTCTCTTTGGGGTTCGGAAAATCTTCCGCTAACTGGCCAAGTACGAGTAATGTCCGATGCATATCCGTTTACTTCACAGCCTGCATCGACTAGTACTAAATCCCCGTCTTCTACAATGGAGTCGTTGTTCTTGTAATGTAGGATAGTGCCGTTATCACCACCACCCACAATTGAGGGGAAACTCCAGTGGCTTTCCGAATTCAAGAAGTGTCCTTCGACCATTGCTTGAATATTCCATTCTCCAATTCCTGGGTAAGAATTCCGCATTGCGCTTTCATGGGCGTTAGAGGCAATTATTGCTGCCTCTCTCATATATTCGATCTCTTTTGGGGACTTTATTCGCCTCATTAAGTCAATAATTGGCCTTGGGTCATTTATTTCACCATGATTATTGAGAATTTCGTCTACTGATTTGGATACTCCACTTATGGAATAAATTTTTTCGGATTTGGCGGCAATTTTTCCTGCTTTAATATAATCCTCCAATCCCA
>CAZPNT010000220.1:0-1495 GCA_964588055.1 uncultured Candidatus Poseidoniales archaeon
CGAGTGGAGCATGGAGTCGATACCCGACGAGGTCCTGATAGGGTTCGACCCGGACCCGGAGCGCCCCAACCCCGATGCGGTGGAGGAGGCCTTCGGCCCCTCCGAGTCCAGCTTCTCCGGGTTCGGGTACCTACTCGGTGCCCCACACATCGTGAACGTGGGCGACTCGTACAGCGTCCACCACGTCCCTGAGGAGTGGACTGACGGGGTGTTCTCGGAGGAGAGGGGGGCCAGGGGCTCCAGGTTCGCCAGCTTCCTCCACAGCCACCCCAATGCCTACGCCCACCCGAGCCAGGCCGATGCGGAGGCCGCCGACTGGACAGAGGGGGTGGAGATGATCCTGGGGATACGTTTCAGCCCGGCACCTCTTGGTCTGGAGTGGTACGACGAGGAGGATGGGCACCGGAGGGACCTCAATCCTGAGCGAGAGGGGGATCTCCCGGTACTGGCCAGAGTTGCTGGGCGCAAGGTGCACGGCTTCGAGCTGATAGGGTACCTCCGTAACGGAGAGGGAGTGAACCTCCTGATCCCCTCGCCCGAGGGGAAACCGATAGGCCTGGACCTGTGACTCAGACCGAGCCTAATCGATATCGAGGTAGTTGTCTACGTAGAACCTCAGTTCATCGAGGCTCCCCCTCGCATCCGCAAGGGCAGTGTGGTCGCTCCTCTTGTAGAACCTAGGTCCGTTCGGAGCGACCCGCCGGAGCAGTTCCTTGAACGAGCTGATGTCGATTATCCTGAAGGTGCAGTAGTCAGCGACCATGGGCATTTCCCTCCGTATAAAACGAAAATCATGGTGAACAGAGTTTCCTGCAATGATCGCTCCCTTCGTCATGTGCTCCCTTAGGAGCGCCATCACCGCTTCCTCGGCTTCTCCGATGGACACCCCCTCCTCCCTGACCCTCCTGATGAGTCCGGACTCTCCGTGCGTCTTGGTGTTCCAGTCATCCATCGAGTCCAGGATACCGGGGTCGTCGGGCATGACGGGCACGCACATCTCCGCACCCTCCACTATGGACAGGTCGGCCTCCACTACGAAGCAGGCGACCTCGATTATCCTCTCCGTGTCCGGGTCGAGGCCGGACATCTCGAGGTCGAGCATGCATATGCGGGATTCCTTCACGGGCCCTCCATCGGAAACCCGCACTTATTCATGTTGGCCGGGGGATGACAGTGATAGGCCCGGTGGCGTGCGGTACGCGTGACCAGCCCGGGGTACGTCGAGCTCCTCCGATCGAACAGAACGTTCGGACGCCTCTGGGGCTCCAACATGATCCTGTACATCGGGGATTGGTTCACCGTTCTAGCCTTGTTCGTCCTGGCTGGGGAGGCCTCTGACAACTCTCCTCTAGCCATAGCCGGGGTCCTGGCGGTCCGCAGCTTCACGTTCGCCCCGCTCGAGCCTATCACGGGGATGCTGGCCGACAGGTACTCGAGGAAGACGCTGATGGTTCTGGCCAATATCTTCTCGTTCCTGATGCTGACCTCCTTCATC
>CAZPNT010000221.1:0-1484 GCA_964588055.1 uncultured Candidatus Poseidoniales archaeon
GATAACATCGTTGACAAGGCCATTGGAAACCCTGCTTTCGACCAACTCTTCGGCTATCACATCTTCTTCAGGAGGGCTGCCATACCTGTCCTCCTCTTCCTGATTGGGCTGCTCTCCTATACCGTGCTGGACTCATTCTTCTCGTCGGACACGACCCTGACCCTCTCCTTCATCATAGTCGGGCTCGCCCTTGGCCCTATCCTGAACCTGGAGCGCTACATGGGAGTTATTCTTTCCAGGAAATGAGAGCCAACCGGGGCCCTTTCCGCCGAACAAGTCAAATCTTAGTCATCACACGCATAGACTATGGTAGAGTTCAGTTTGTTCGAATTGGTAGGGCTTGGAGATGTTACTGGGATTGACATGCTATTCGCATCTAGCGCATTGGTCGGAGGAATCCTGTTCGTCCTGTACTTCTTCCTGCTGATGATCGGCGGGATTGCCACAGACATATTCGACGGACTATTCGGAATAGACGTGGACATGGGCGCGGATGCTTCGTTCAAGGCACTAACCTTCCAGGGAATAATGGCATTCCTGATGTTCTTCGGGCTCGCTGGCCTCTACGTTACCAAGTCCGGAGGGGGGGCTTCCCCGGCAATACTGGCAGGTGCCATAGCCGGGACTGCCTCGATGTACTCCACTGGCAAGCTGTTCGAACTCTTCGTCAACCTGCAGCAGGACGGGACCGTGGAACTATCCGAGGCGATAGGGTCCAAGGGGCAGGTGTACCTCAGGATTGCAGCCGATGGCGTGGGACAGGTAACAGTGGAGGTCAACGAGGCCCAGAGGACCTACAACGCGAAGTCAGAGGACGGTGCGGAGATCGGGACTGGAGACTTCATCGAGGTGGTGGACACCATCGGAGAGGTCCTAGTCGTAAAGAGAATCTAAGTCTGGAAAAAAATCGGAGCCCAGCATTGCTCGAAAGAGCGCGGCGGGTAAGCATTCATAGGTGACTGCACCCTCATATGGAATGAGTTGAGCCAATGGCAGATGGAGCAGATATACTAGGAATAATGATTTTTGCAGTCGTACTGATTCTTGTGGCGGCTGTGATGTTTTTCGCACAGCGTTACAAGAGATGCCCACCAGACCAGATCATGGTGATTTACGGTAGGACCGAGAGGACCGCGGACGGACGACCGAAACCGTCCAAGACCCTACACGGAGGCGCCTCTCTGGTTTGGCCGCTCATACAGGACTACGCCTACATCTCACTGAAGCCGATGACCATCAACATCGACCTTAGGGGGGCACTGTCTCTCCAGAACATCAGGATCAACGTTCCGAGCACCTTCACCATAGGTGTCTCGACGGAGCCTACTGTGATGGCCAACGCAGCCGAGCGTCTCCTTGGTTTCAAGGTGGACGATATCGAGGAGATGGCGAAGGAGATCATCTTCGGTCAACTGCGTCTAACTGTCGCAACTCTGACCATCGAGCAGATCAACCAAGACAGGGACTCTTTCCTAGAGCTGATT
>CAZPNT010000222.1:0-1482 GCA_964588055.1 uncultured Candidatus Poseidoniales archaeon
TTCGAGGACCACCGACGGCGTTTTCTCTGGATACCCTCACGGATTGGCAATGACCAATCCAGAGACGTGCATATTCGGTGTGCTAACGGCTTCCGACCGAGCGAGCAAGGGAGAGTACGAGGATCTCAGCGGCCCTGCAATCGAGGGTTTTCTCGAAGAGGCACTGACTTCCCGCTGGGAGGTCGAAAGGAGGCTGGTGGAAGACGACAGGGATTCGATAGAGGCAGCCCTAATTGACCTGATCGACAACCATGGGTGTTCAGTGGTGGTAACTACCGGGGGGACCGGACCTTCACCTAGGGACGTGACCCCGGAGGCAACAGAGACTGTGTGCGAAAGGATCCTCCCGGGTTTCGGGGAGCAGATGAGGGCCGTTTCGATGCAGCACGTTCCCACGGCAATTCTCTCCAGACAGACGGCTGGGATCCGTGGATCATCGCTCGTGATCAATCTGCCTGGCTCCCCTCGGTCGATTCGAGAGATACTGGACTCCGTCTTTGATGCAGTTCCATACTGTGTAGATCTGATTGGTGGTCCATACATCACGACAGATCCAGAGGTTGTTAACTCATACAGGCCCCCTCACGCCAGACGCGAATGATTCATCCGAGGGTCTTGTTTCGGATGCCCATGGCGAAGATGAAGACGGGAGTGGGAAGCTCAGACAGGGGCAATGACGAGATAAGGGAAATCGAGGTCAAGATGGACTTCACTCCGAATGCCCTGTCTTCCCTCTTGTACAGTCAGGGGGACACTCAGGTCCTGGTATGCGTTACCAGGGCACCATCACTCCCAAGGTGGTTCCCTAGGGACTCGGACAGGGGTTGGGTGCATGCTGAATACTCGTTGCTACCCGGTTCTACAGATACTAGGTTCAGGAGGGAGAGGAGCGGTGCGAAGGGTCGGACGATGGAGATTGAGAGGCTGATAGCTCGCTCTCTGAGGGGCGCGGTCGACCTAGAGGAACTCGGTCCAGTCGCTCTCACCGTAGACTGCGATATCCTGAATGCCGATGGAGGCACCAGATGTGCATCTATCACTGCAGCCAACATCGCACTAAGGCTGGCAGTTAGGAGGCTCATCTCCTCGGGAGAGTGCATTCCCAAGGACAGGAGACTGACTAGGGAACAGATCAGAAAAGGTGCGAAGCAGGAAACTCTGAGCAAGGAAGAGATGACTTCTCATGAGGCTTCCGTGATGCCAAACGACGTTGCCGCGCTCAGCGTCGGTATGGTCGATGGTGAGATCCGGACCGACTTAGATTACGTCCTCGACAGCAATGCCGACGTGGACATGAACGTCGTGATGATTAGCTCGGGGGAATTCGTTGAGGTGCAAGGCACCGGGGAAGAGGCAACTTATTCCAGATCTGAGCTCGATTCACTGATAGACGCAGCCCAGTCAGGAATAGCAAAGTTACACAAACTACAGTCCGAAATCCTCTCAGACGCGAGTTGATGGTGGGACTGGCCGGACTTGAAC
>CAZPNT010000223.1:0-1461 GCA_964588055.1 uncultured Candidatus Poseidoniales archaeon
TGATACTGCGGCAATATCAGGACTTAGACTGGTAGGATACGAAAGGCCTCTGAAGATGTGGTTAGAACTCGGGTGAATTCATGCCTACCCTAGACTTCAAACACTCGATTCTCGGTTATCTCCAGGGCATCAATGGAATTGAGCACAAATGGGAAGAATGGTCAGAATGGCTACCTGAGATCGGGTGTCCTGTAGACAGTAATGACGAGGTTTCAGTTGAAGTGGAGGTTTTTCCAGATCGTCCCGACCTCTTTAGCCATGAGACCATCAGTAGAGCATCAAGATCATTCCTTTGTCTTACTGATGAAGACGTGGACATGTCGGTTTCAACGGGCGATATTTCCCTAACTGTTGACCCAGAATTGAAGAGAGTGCGACCGGTTGTAATGGGAGCGGTAGTTAGAGGAGTAGATACGGGATCTGATTTTGAAGGAAGAGGGGAGTTCATCCAGTCTTTAATGGACCATCAGGAAAAGCTGCATTTGACACTAGGAAGAAAGAGGAAGTTTGCTTCAATAGGAGTTCATGACCTAACCTCGCTAAAGCCCCCATTTAGAGTAACTACAGTCTCCTCAGACTATTCCTTCACGCCGCTAGCTTGCACTGAGGAAATGAGCATAGAGAAAGTTCTCTCTGAACACCCCAAGGGAGTAGAGTATGCCCATCTAATGGAAGGTCTAGAAGACTTCCCAGTAATACTGGATTCCGATGATAAAGTGCTATCTTTCCCTCCAATCATTAATGGCAGCCACACCACAGTAAGTGAGGAGACTAGAGACTTTTTCATTGACGTAACTGGATGGGATAAGAGAGCATGTGAATCATGCCTACTTCTTGTCTGCCTGTCTATGGCTGAAAGGGGGGGAGAAATCGAGAGCATCCAACTAACAGATGCCGATGGGCAGTATGATTTGTCACCGAAAGGAGATGCTAGAATTCATCGAGTTCCGGATAGCCTAATAGAGAAAATTCTTGGGGTAAATTTGAGCTATGAAGATTTGTCCGAGTCCATCAAGAAGATGGGTGGTGCTCTGGAAGAAAGCCGAACAGTTACTGATGGCCCTAATGAGAGAGGTAGGTGGTCTGACTGTGTGGTTGGAGAGATTGAGCATATGATCAAAATGCCTCGATGGAGGAGCGACATAATGCATCCGGTAGACATTGTAGAAGACATTGCCATAGGTTTCGGTTTCCATAATCTGCCACTGAAGCTTACCACCACGCATCTAGATGCAGTGCCCTTGATTTCTTCGAACCTAAAGAGGAGATTCGGGGAGAGTATGAGGGCCTGCGGACTACAGGAGGTGCAGAGTCTGACTCTGTCAAACGAAAGAGATCAGTTCGAAAATGTAAGGTGGTCCATAGAAGGAGAAATAACGGAGATAGCCAACCCAATTACTTCTGATCACACTATCCTTAGGCAATACATTCTGCCATCACTACTACGATTACTCGCGGCTA
>CAZPNT010000224.1:0-1455 GCA_964588055.1 uncultured Candidatus Poseidoniales archaeon
CAAGACAGCATCGACTACTTCTTGGTACCCGGGATTCAGCACACCTTCAAGGTTCGTCTGGACGAGCCGAATGGATTCGAGACCATAGACAACATCTCAGTATTCCTATGTGGGTACGGAAGTGAGTACGGAGTTTTCTCCTATGAACCGTTCACTTCCACTCTATCCAGCCCGAGCAATAGCATGCTGGAATTAATTGGTGCCAGCACCGAGGAAATCACCTGGTCGGTAACCGAGTTAACTGTGAGGTTCAGGATTTCATGGGACATGCCATTCACCGAGCAAGACTTTGACTGTAAGCCTAGAGTTTTGGTGGAGGATGGGCTGGACCAGATAGAGTCCGAAGTCCTCAGCTCTCTTTCATGGCGTCTTGACAACAGGATATCCGCTATCCCGAATTCGGCAGAGGACCTATCAGAACCCATCATTCCCGCTTCGGGAACCTCTCTGTATCTAGGTCAGGGAGACACCTTCTCAGTTAGCGGCACTGTCTACCACGAAGGCTCTGGAATACAAATCTCGGAAGTAAACCCAGATCTCACTGCAATGCTTTCGATGACTTATGGAAGTGGAAACTACGAGTCACTAGCTGCGGTGGACTCTAGCGGAAATTTCACAGTCGAGATGACCCTTCCAAATTTCCAGCCCATAGAACCGACTACTATTCTGACGACTTCACTGGTCGGGGTTCCGGGAGAGGCCCACTCAGTTGAGAACTCACAAGCATCGGTAACTGTGGACACCAAGCCACCCACTGCCCTATTCAACGTTGAAGCATACCCCGACTCCTCTCTTACCGTGATAGAGACCAACAACATCGACTCAATACCCATCACAATTACCATCATAGAGGAGATAGGGATGAACTTCGGACCCCTCCAGGTCTCATGGGCGTTCCAGAGAAACGGTCAGATACTCCTTGGAACTGAGGACAGTGGGGAGATTCCATGGTACTCAAGTGAAGAGGATACTCACGTGTACCGAGGAGAACTAGACTTCTCACCTTCATTGGAGTTCGAAATCAGCGATGGAGACAAGGTCTCATTCTGGATCACTTCAACTGATAAGGCTGGAAACGAGATCGCTGGCCTGGGAGGCCCTGACTCCCCCAGGACCCCTACAATCAGACTCGTCGAGTTTGACGGACAGTACACTCGTTCTCTGTTTACTCCGACAAAGAACCCATTGGTTGGGGACAAGATCACAATAGTAACCTACTGGGAGAATCCTGGGAAGAGTGATGGCACAATCACCGTTGGCCTATACGAACAGAGGGTGGATGGGACCTTCCAACCCTCTATATCTACTCTGATCAATGGTCCGGTCGAGTTGTATCTGCCGCCTGGAAGCTCCAGTGTCAAGGCCGAGTTTGAGTACAGCCCGTCTGAAGCAGGGCAACCACTGCTTGTGTTGGTGGTCGATGGGGATTACGGCAATGACAACTACATGAATGTG
>CAZPNT010000225.1:0-1450 GCA_964588055.1 uncultured Candidatus Poseidoniales archaeon
GTTGCCCTTCACCGCTGCGGATGCCCCGAAGTAGTACAACTTCCCTCCCTTTCTGAGGGACTTGTATGAGCGGAGCAGGTGTTCACCCCCCACTGGATCTATGGCATGATGCACTCCTTTCCCCCCAGTCATCTCCTTGCAGACTTCTACGAAGTCCTCCTCTTCTCGGTCTACGAACCTCATTCCCAGAGACTCGACAAACTCTCTCTTTGGTGCGGAAGCCGTTCCGACTACTAGGGAGGCTCCTAGGGCCTGGCAGATTTGCGCAACAGCAGTCCCCACGCCTCCGGCAGCATGGTGAATTAGCACTGTTTCACCCGGAGAAATTCTTCCTAGGTGGACGAGCATGTGGTAAGAAGTGCCGTAGGTTACCGGAATAGAGGCTGCCTGGTCGAACGAGACAGAATCGGGGATCTTTATTGCCCTCCTCGCATCTATGCAGACCTTCTCCGAATAACCGCCAAAGCCAGTCATTGCAAGGACCCTGTCCCCTTCCTCGAGAGAATCCACCTCATCGCCTATGCCGATAACTTCTCCTGCTGTTTCGTACCCAGGTGTGAACGGGTAGTCCGGGCTAGAGCCATACAGCCCCTGCCTCATCATCAGTTCTGCGAAGTTTACACCCGCTCGATGCACTCTGACACAAACCTCTCCCTTGCCAGGAACTGGGTCCTCGGCATCCACTATCTGTATGGTTTCGACACCACCAGCTCTTGGATACACGACCTTCCTCATTCTCCCATCTCCACTTCACTAATCTATGAATTTTCTAAGGAAGGTAATATCTGATCCGATCCACTTCCTTCTTGGTCTTTGATGGGATAGTTTCGGGATACCCGGCCTTGATGAATCCAACAATCCTCTCATTCTCTCTGGATGCTCCGATTGCCGCATATGAAACATCCGAGCGTGTAATGGCTCCTGTGCTCCACTGAGAACCAACTCCATTGCCCCACAAAGATAGGGCCATGTTGTGGATAGCACACACCGTTGCCGCATAGTCTTCCTCCTCTCTGAACGCGTCTTCAGGACTAACTGCGCTTGTCACGCAGATTAGAACAGGAGGGGAAATAATCTTCCCCATCGCCTTGGAGACCCCGGCCTCCACATCTTCCCCATCCTTTGCCTTCTTCGTCGCCAGCTTCTCAACTTCTGGCATCAGCGCTTTCCTGGTTTCCATACCCAGAACGTAGAACTTCCAAGGATGTGTGTTCTTGTGGCATGGGGCGTTGCTGGCAGCCTTGAATGCGCTCTCGAGAATGTGCTCCGGTACCTTCTCTTGTTTGTACCTGTAAACTGTGCGCCTGGAAGTCAAAGCTTCCTGAACACCGATCATCGCATCTCACCGCTGGATGGCGTCGAACTTAGCCGCCAGCACGAAGTCTGACTCCGTGAGTGCGTCAATCTTGTGAGTATAGATTACAGAAACAACCCTGCCCCATCCCAGTTC
>CAZPNT010000226.1:0-1443 GCA_964588055.1 uncultured Candidatus Poseidoniales archaeon
GGCGGCAGACTGCTCGCATACGTGTTCTAGGAGGAAAATGCATGCCAAGAGAAGCAAAGGTGTCCCACACGATCGGCCTCCCCGACGGCATATCGTCCAGCATGGACGGCAACACGGTGACACTCGCCAAGGAGGGAAACAACATCTCCAGGGAGTTCACGCACAACAGGGTGTCCGTGAGCGAGACCGACGAAGGCCTGGAGGTATTCTGCAAACTTCCAAGAAGGTCGGAGAAGGCGATAGCAGGGACATGGGCTGCACACCTGAGGAACATGGTGAGGGGACTCGACGAGGGCTTCGAATACAGGCTCAAGGCAGTCTTCAGCCACTTCCCGATGACGCTCAAGGTGGACGGGAACAAGTTCACCATCACAAACATGCTCGGGGAGAAGGTCCCAAGGGTGGCGAAGCTCCCATGGACCCCCTCGGAGGTACAGGTCAAGATCGAGGGCAAGTCAGACATCATAATCACTGGCGCGGACAGGGAGAAGGTAGGGCAGTCCGCAGCCAACATTGAGAAGGCCTGCAAGGTCAAGAAGAGGGACCCCAGGGTCTTCCAAGACGGGATCTACATAACATCCAAGGGGGCATAATGATGGCGTTAGAAGATCTCACAGTTCCAGAATTGAAGGACCTGCTCAGAGAGCGAGGCCTCCCTGTATCGGGGAAGAAGGCGGACCTAATCACAAGGCTATCCGAGGCAGACGAGGCACAGCAAGAGCCACAGGATGCCGAAGAAGAGCCACAGGAGGAAGTCCCCGAGGAAGACTCGGAGGGGGATTTCGAAGAAGACGACTACGTCGAGGAGGAAGGCGACTTCGAGGAGTGGGACGACCTTCACACGGCCAGGCAGAAGCCAGTCCTAGACGACTCAACCAAGGAGGCACTCAAGACTAGGTCCGAGCAGAAGAAGAAGCAGCCGAAGTTCCGCAGGCAGGAGTGGTTCAGGTACCAGCGCCTCTCGAAGACAGGATACAGGAAGCCAAGGGGGGACGACTCGAGCATGCGAAAGAACAGGAAGTACCGATCCCCGATGGCAAGAGTGGGCTACGGCAAGATTGCAGCGGCAAGAGGCCTGCACCCCTCCGGCTTCGAGGACGTCCTGGTCCACAATGCAGGAGACCTGGACGGCCTGGACCCAGAGAGGCAGGCAGTCAGAATCGGCGCCAGCGTCGGAAACAGGAAGAGGTCACGGATTCACGAGAGGGCGGACGAGCTAGGGCTGAGGGTCCTTAACCGCCGCCAGATAGAAGGGAAGGGGGACTTCTGATGTTCATTTCAAACCAGAAGAGAATGGCCGCCGCTATCTTCTCCAAGAAGTTGGGCAAGCCCGTAGGAATCCACAGAATATGGGTCAACCCAGACTACCTGAGCGAGGTAGCCGACGCAGTCCAGAAGGACGATGTCAGGATGCTCATAGAGGACGGCATAATCAAGGCCAAG
>CAZPNT010000227.1:0-1438 GCA_964588055.1 uncultured Candidatus Poseidoniales archaeon
GCGGGCATCCCATTGAATGATTTAGCGAAATCTGCAATGATGGAGGTATATCCTGGAGATTTCACTGATTACGACCTAGAGCCTTTCTGGCATGATAGACCCGTTCCCTTTTTATTCACTGGTTTTGGAGCTACTAGAACCATTTCAGCACCACACATGATTGCCACTCTGCTCCACCACCTTGAGATCATTGAGGGTCAAGACATAATGCTAATTGGTTCGAAGGGGGGATACCTTGCAGCAATTATAGACAGAATGGTAGGAAAGGAAGGATCGGTCACAATAATTGAGCCTCATGATGAGGTAAGGTTGCACACAGAAGAAAGGCTTGAGAGGCATCTTTCTTCCGGTCTGATTAGGGTTCTTCTTCCAAATGATTTGAGTGGAATAGATGGTTTTTCGAGGGGTTTTGAAAGAGTCCTAATTACCGGATCGGTGAGAGAGATTCCCAGTGCAATTGGAGATTTAGTGCTAGAAGGGGGTTTCGTCCTAGGTCCTTTCGGCGGACCAGTTCATCAAAGGTTATTGAAGAGAGAGAAGCAAGGAGGGACCTGGTTTGATACCGATCTGGGAGGAGTGGTTTTCGGGCCAATGGACGTGGGAGAGTCCGAGTCTAGCCCCCTTGATCCAATTTCCCTTGCCAATCACATCGAAGATGCTTTTGATCTGGTCGGAGGGCTAATTGAGATAGAGGAGAGCACCGGTGCAAGGGTTAGGGGCCTTATTCTAGCACTACGTGAGATGCCTCCGAATCTTCCATATATAGACGAGGACTCTACAGAAGAAGAAATCATGGAACACCCGGTAGTAGACCTACTCATGTCGGAAATCGAGTGGTTAGGCCCATTGTGGCCAATATTCAGCGAATTTCTGTCGATCGACCTTGCCAGCCCAGGATCTCCGGAAGAGACTCCTGATTTTCTTGGTGGGCATGAGGATCTGGTGCCATAGTCTCAGGATTTTTACTTTCCAACAGCAGGAAGAAGAAGTCTGTCCAGGGAGACTGAGATTGGTGGAAGATGGTCTGACAATCTATGACGGCTAGTCTTTGGCTGGAAAAGCCCCCCCTCAAGTCCAGCTTGGACTACCTCCTCCTTGGTTATCGAATTTCTACCGCAATTTGGCCATACGTCCAATTCTATAGATTCGTCTCCCTGATAGTCTACAAGAACGCATGGAAGGCATTTCAGTCCAATCCTCAATGCCACCTGGTGTCGATGATGCCCATCGAGAATAACTCCTGTATTTTTGTCGACCACTAATGGGAGAACGTATGCCTTCCAACGATGCGTCATTTTTTCCAATTCGTCCACCTTCTTTGGAATGGTCATTTCATGGGGGCGAAGAATCTCAATGGGGACCAAATCGACCTGCATGACCCTCGCTAGGGGACGTGATTCAATATATCTGCTCCTGCTGGGCGTTGTGAGGGTGGGAA
>CAZPNT010000228.1:0-1424 GCA_964588055.1 uncultured Candidatus Poseidoniales archaeon
GATATAATTGGACAGTCAGATAAGGATATAATTGGACAGTCAGATAAGGATATAAAAAGAAGGTTGTCCATAGACTCTAGTTATTCAGACGACAAGTACTCGAACAGGGCAATTGGTGATTTTGGAGTTGAGTTGTATCAATTAAATTCTGCTCTTCATGATTCGATTTCTCTTGATTCTGGTTTTACAAGATTTGGCTGGACGATCATTCATTCGTTATTTACCGAAATTTATTTAAAACCAAAATTTTCACTTGCTTATCATGAATTTGGTCATGGGACAAGAATGGCAGCTGGTACTAATGAACCAGAGTACTTGTATGTAAATAACTTTACCACATCAGAGATTAATGCTGCTAAGCCATATAAAGGTTTTTTTAGTTATTTTTTTGCGGGTTTAACCATGAATACAAATGGTGGAATTGCTAGAGGTAGTGGTAAAAAACTTTTTTCATTGAAAGCAAATCCTGATGGTTGGACTAGTAACGATTGGAATTTTATTTCAAGTGCAGGTGGACTCAATAATGAAATGTTTTTTAGTGAAAAATTAGAAATATCAACATTACATGATGGTGGACATCTTAGCTATTTAATCCCTTATATATCTGGAAAACAATCAGCAGCTGACTATGTTAAAAACGAAAAATCTGGTGTGTTTGGAAGTTCTAGTGATGTTAAAAATATAATAAATTTTTCAAAATATAATGATTATGGGATTACGTTAGATGATATTGAATCTGGTAGTAATGAATCACTTCAATTAAGTATTGCAACATATCAATTTCTATTTGGCTACTATGATTATATCGTGAATAATGAGAAGAAAATCGAAGCATGGAATTTAAGAGGCATATTACTACCGAATACAAATTTTTATATAAACAGAAAAGGATTGTCTAAAAAATATTCAACAGGATTCATTTTTAGTGAACGATTATTGCTTCGCTTTGCAAATGAAACTATTTATAAAGGTGAAAGTTTATCAGAATCATCTCTAGGATTTAGATATAGTAACTCAAATTATACTATTGATTTTGAAAATATCAGTACTAATAATTTAGGTTACTTGACTTATAATATGAGTGATAGTTCTGAATTTACAGTTGGTGTTTCATCTTATGATCTACTTACCTTATATGGAGAACGAAATATCACCAAGACTGGAGATGATTTCAAAGATAATCAAGTATGGTTTAAGCTGTCTTATGTCTATTAAAATTTTGAAATTGATCCAAATCATAAAAAAATGTTTAATCATGTGTTAAAAGGCCCACTAAGGGGAAGGTTGGTATATACATAGTATACCTTAGTCCTCCCTCTATACATCCACATCATTATATTCCTACTCTATTTGTACCCATGACTCCACGTCAGTCAAATCGAGAACACTAGCTTCTATGGTCGTTGTGTTTGGGTTCCCCAATA
>CAZPNT010000229.1:0-1409 GCA_964588055.1 uncultured Candidatus Poseidoniales archaeon
CCGACTGACTGCGATACCGCTCACACGCTAGCGTGTGAGGACATTACTAGTCTTCGCCGAACAGGTCGAAGGGAGTGTCTATCATCCTCGAGGAAGCCCCCTCGTCTTCTTCATCAGCCTCATCGTTCCCGATGATTGCCACTTCTTCTTCATCGGTTTCATCGGGCTCCGTTCCAACCCCCAGCTCCTTCTTCCTTAGGGACTCGAGGGCCGCCTCCTGGCCGAACATCCAGTCGGGCATGTCCTGGGAGCCGCCAAGCACGGAAATTGTGGTGAAGGTCGCCATGGGAAGGACGGAGATTGCCACGATGAAGTCCAGAATCGCGGTCTCGGGAACCTCGGCTCCCGGTGCTATGGTCTCCAGGATGATCTTCTCCAACTGCATCTCGTGCCACTGCTCGTAGTTGACGTTGAGGACGTCCAGTGAGACGAGCAGCGCAAGCCTGGCCACGAGCCAGTACAGGAATACTGGGAGGACCCACGAGAGCCTAGAGACCCTCCAAACCACATTCCTGAACATGGCCGCAATCCCCACGAGCTGATGGGAGACTATTGGGTGAACTCTGAACGCTATCCACAGTGCGACGAGGTATCCCGCCATCCCCAGGTCGAAGGCCCTGCTGGGTCTCACCAACGAGTCTGGAACCCCCTCCATTATCGCCAGCGGGACCGCGATCAGGATGACCTGCATCGGGACGGCCAGTAGTTGCAGACCGCCGTGGACAGCCATGAGGTCGTACCCGCCGTCGCCGGTCTTCGAGTTCACAAGCCTGGCCATCTTCCCGTAAGGCGTTCCCTGGAGGTGCAGCCTGGCTCTGTCCACCAGCTCTGGGTCCCCTGTCCTGGGACTCATGTTCAGGGCTGATAGGATTCCTCCTCGGTTCGCCACGGTGAAGGGCCTGAACCCCCCCACTACCAGTGCCAGCGCTATCGAGATAAGGCCATACGACAAACCCGCAGATACTACCCAGTGGACCAATTCGGTCCGGATGCTGACCTGAGCCGCCTCGTAGTCCACGTGAACCAGGTAGGTGAGGGAGAACAGTATCACGGGTGCCATGGTAATCTGCAGAACAACTAGGAGAACCAGCAACAACTGCTTCCCCACTTTCCCACGGTCAACCATGCCTCCTTCGGCACTGCATGCCACCATAAGCACTTCATTCGATAAGAGACCCACAATGGCCGTTAGCAGGCCGGAAACTCCCAACCGTACCCCAACCGTAAACGCACTGTAATCCCCAACCTTCTTACACAGTTCATTTCCGCAATTTGGTGTTAATGAGTTCGGTACGTGCGCTCCTCCTTTCCTTCCTGCTGCTCGCAGTGAGCTTCTCATATGTGGCAATCGAGGTTCCACAGACACCCGTCAAGCAGTCCGAGGTCGGCCCTAGGAACAACCCCGTGGA
>CAZPNT010000230.1:0-1405 GCA_964588055.1 uncultured Candidatus Poseidoniales archaeon
GCAAATGTCTTCGCAAGGACGCGTTCCCTAGTGTACATTCCCATCGCCATATCATTGCGCGGGCCTAGCATTGAGCAATTAACATAAGCGGTCCTCAATGAGGTGATTATGTGATTTTCTAAGAGGGCGGAATTGACGGAATTGAGGAAGGGTCAATGGGTTCGACATCTTCCAATCCCCAATCGCTCCAGCTCCATCCCCTCTCATGCAGGTAATACAGGAACATCTTCGTGAAGAGTTCAGTAACTCCTACTGCTGCTCCCGCCGACCAACTGTTTGTCACTATCCTAGTGATGATGATCGTATCGAGCGTTCCTATAGTTCTCCAAGAAACAGTCTTGGCGAGACTTCTCTTTGCTGTTGCGTGTCCGGTTCCGGGTATGTGGGTCATGGACAATGCTTGATTCGATAAGGGATAACTCCTCCGATGCGGAGTTCTAGTGAATCAGGCTGATTCGATAACTACTGCGATACCCTGTCCGCCACCGATGCAGGCAGTAGCCACGCCATATCGTCCGCCTCTCCTCTTCAACTCGTGAGAGAGGGTTAGGACCAATCTGGTACCTGTGGCAGCCAGAGGGTGCCCCAGTCCTACAGCCCCTCCATTCACGTTTACCCTGTCGTAGTCAATCCCCAGGTCCTTGATGCAAGCGACAGCCTGGCCGGCGAATGCCTCGTTGATCTCCCATAGGTCGATGTCGCCCACCGAGAGGCCTGCCTTCTCGATTGCCTTTAGGCTGGATGGGACAGGCCCGTAGGCCATTATGCTGGGCTCCAGACCCACAACTCCCCAAGAGACGATTCGGGAAAGAGGCTCGTCACCATCGGCCTCTGCTCTGGATGCTGACTTCACAACCACTGCAGCGGCACCATCCACGACTCCAGATGCATTGCCTGCCGTGACCAAGGATTGCGGGCCGAAGTGGGTCCTCAGACCTGATAGCGTCTCCACTGTGGTCCCTAGGACAACGTGGTCCTCGTGAGTGTGGTCGACCGTTCCATCGGCAGTGTCGACAGGTACGACCTCTGTTTCCCAGACGCCTGATGAGATGCTGGACTCTGTCCTCTGGTGGCTCATTGCAGCGTACTCGTCGGCTTGCTCTCGTTGTACACCCTTCCTTCGGCATAGCTCGTCGCTAGTTTGTGCCATGAACATGCCACTGACGCCGTCCACCAGGTTGGTGAATAGGTAGTCCTCCATGTCCTGCGCTAGCTCCTCTCCGGCCGAAGGGGGCCTTCCGAGCTTGTACGTGTCCCTCATGCCCCTCAAGACGTGAGGGGCCTGGCTGAGGGTCTCCATCCCGCCGGCCACCACTACATCGGCCTCCCCGAGCATTATCATCTGGGTAGCGCTGATGATCGACTGGGCCCCGCTACCGCAGAGCCTGTTGAGAGTTAGCATTGG
>CAZPNT010000231.1:0-1348 GCA_964588055.1 uncultured Candidatus Poseidoniales archaeon
TGCTTGTTGGAATTATTGGTCTTTTTGGAAGTATTTTATTTTACGATCAAGGATTAATAGCTGCGTATTACTTCTCTCTTACAATCACTACTGTGGCAACTGGAATAGAGCTTATAAGAACAGGTAAATAATAGAAATTAATTTCATGGGTTGATATTTACAACCCATGAAATTAGGAGTCTAAAATGAAAGGAATGAGATGCAAAACAAGGTATCTGATGAAATTCTAGATCGATTCCGTAAGGTTACATCAGCAACAGTTTATAGTGCAGTTTGGCGACTATCAGCACCGAGTGGTCAAGAATGGTTTGCATCTGCAAATTATCAGTTGTGCCTTATGCGCGGTATAAAAGCTTTTACGCCTGGTAAAAAATTAGTTGGAAGAGCTCAAACTCTTCGTTTTCTTCCAGCGCGTCCTGATCTACTCAGAGAGACACGTAGAGGTGGAGATTCACCAGAGTATAAAGCGATGGCTAAGTGTGGACCAAACGACGTACTAGTTGTAGAAGCACATACTTTTGATGAGTACTCATGCACTATGGGGAACATGAAAACTCGTCAGCTATGGCATAACAACGCACAAGGTTTAATTACTGAAGGTGCAATTCGTGATCTAGATATGATTTCTAAAGATTATGGTTTGGCAGTTTTTGCAAATAATAGATCCCCTGCTGGAAACTTGCCGTTTTTAGAATCATTTGAAGAAGGAAAGTATGTTAACGTAGGTGGTGTTTTGGTAATGCCAGGTGACGTAATCATCGCTGATGACGATGGAGTTGTTGTAGTACCATCAGATCGAGCAGAAGAAGTTATTGATTGGATAGAAGAGCAGGAAGAAGCAGAAGAGTTCGTGATTAGTCTCATAGATTCTGAGCGTGTTCCTCCAGGAACTTATTATCCTATTTCTGAAGAGACTAAAGAGCGCTTCCGTAAATCAAAAAAAGCAGGAAAGTAAAAAATTATATACTCTAAGGATCAATAAAATAATCAAATGAATAATTTATAAAAGGGAAAAATAAGATGAATTTTTTATCAAATATACGAAATGCTTTTATAGCAAACTTAGTAATAGTTATTTTTCATATTTATATAGCATTTGCTGTAGAGGGACTAGATTTCTTACTAATTGTTTTGCCAGTGGGATTGTTGATTACAGGTGCATATTACTTTAAAGGAAAAATTGGAGCAGTCTTGCTTACAATTCCTACTATTGGGTATTTACTAATTTTACCTGATTTATTTGAAGCTATAACTAACGCAGGTGAAGATACTGATATAGGTTGGGGAGTTTACATTCTAGTTCCATTTTGGTTGTTCACTATTATTTTAAATATCATAACTATATTTT
>CAZPNT010000232.1:0-1339 GCA_964588055.1 uncultured Candidatus Poseidoniales archaeon
GCTTGGTTCCCAGCCTCATCGTCCCTCCCATGTGGGTCTTCGAGATCTCAGGCATGAAGACAACCGCCGCATGAGCGGGCTCCTCTTCGAACTCAGTAGAATTGGCTCCCTCCATACCGAGCACATTTCGGCAGAACTCAATCGTAGCAACCTGCAGACCCAGACAGACACCGAGGTAAGGGACCTTGTTCTCCCTCGCATACTCTGCAGCCCTTATCTTCCCCTCTATCCCCCTGATTCCAAAGCCACCAGGAACAAGTATGCCGTCCGCAGACCTCAGCAATTCCCACGCCGCATCGTGAGATTCCGCATCAGATTTCTTTGTTTCTCCATCGAGCGCCGATGACTCTATCCAGTCGATTACAAGCTTCCTGTTGACCTTGAAAGAGGCATGTTGCAGGGCCTTGATTACACTCAGGTATGAGTCTGCAAGATCCGTGTACTTGCCAGCGACTGCGATGTGCACTTCCTCTGCATCATCAAGAGTGTCAACGTGATCTGCCAGCTTCTTCCAATCATCAAGCACCTTCCTCTTTCCTGAGAGTTTGAAACCAAACCTCTCGGAAAGCATCCTTGTAACCCCTTGGGACTCCAGCATTATTGGCACCTGGTAGATGTTGGAAACATCATGTGCAGATACAACTGCCTCTGGGGGTACGTGGCAGAATGCAGATATCTTGTTCCTAGTTTCGTCGATAAGCGGACTCTTCGATCTGCAGACTAGCATGTGTGGATTTATTCCAAGCCCCCTCAGCTCCTTCACTGTGTGCTGGGTTGGCTTCGTCTTCTGCTCCCCTACTGGGCCCATTACTGGAATTAGACTGACGTGAACAAAGCAAACGTTCTCTTGCCCCACTCTGAATTGGAACTGTCGCAGAGCTTCAACGAATGGAGCACTCTCTATGTCGCCTACGGTCCCTCCCAACTCAATTACGCACGCATCCGGCTCCTTTCCGTTTCCATCACTCGGAGTATGCGCAACCCGCTCTATCCAATCCTGTATTTCATTGGTGATATGCGGGATGACCTGGACAGTCTTTCCCAGATAGTCCCCTTTTCTCTCCCTCTGAATCACGTTGTTATACACCTTCCCGGTAGTGATGTTGTTGTCTCTTGTTAGGCACACATCCAGGAACCTCTCGTAGTTCCCCAGGTCTAGGTCGACTTCTCCACCATCATCAAGCACGAAAACCTCTCCGTGCTCGAAGGGACTCATTGTCCCTGCATCCTCATTTAGATACGGATCTATTTTTACAGCAGTTACTCTCAGTCCAGCGCTTTTCAGCAGAACTCCAATGCTGCTAGCAGTCACTCCCTTGCCCAATCCTGAGAGGACTCC
>CAZPNT010000233.1:0-1311 GCA_964588055.1 uncultured Candidatus Poseidoniales archaeon
CGATTAGCAGCGAATGGTCCACTCAGTCCTACAGCCGTCAAAGAAAAGCAATGACCTAAGATAGATGTATTGAATTACTCAGAGAAAGAAGTAATGGGCAGATCATTTGCTAAAGATCAAGAAGCTTTTTATCGCGGCCAAGGTTGGAAAAATCTGGACGACAAGAATAAAACTAGGAACCAACATATCTACGATCAAGTAATAAGCTCGGCAGGTGCTGATAAAACCTTAACTCATGACGAGTATAAAAATATCTTTAATAATCGTGGACCATGGGGTAAGTATGCATATAGCAGGGATTCGATAGCTGCTGCCTTAGCCGAAGCGGGGACCTCAGGAGGAATCAAGCTAGATTCAAATGCTCGTTATATGAGGGATAATGATTTAGCTTTTGATGGAGACGATGTTTTGTTAAGAGCTAGCGGAGGATGGGATGAATTCGATGCCGACCTTAGGAGCTCGGGTAAAGCCTCTTATGAAAGAGGTTACGATGATGGTGATGACGATTACATGAATATCTATAGATTCACAGGAGCAAACTCTGCCGTCGCAGACCCAGATCCAGAACCAGATCCAGACCCAGATCCAGACCCAGATCCAGACCCAGATCCATTTAACCCAGACCCAATAGTTCCTCCGGGGGGAACTCTGCCAGGTGATCCAGATCCTACTCCTAGTACAACTATTCCTGATCCCCAAGTTGGAGGAGGCGGATTTGAAGATGATTGGAATCCTTCAGGCAGGAGATTAGGGCTTGATTTAACACCAGCAGAACAAATGGGGTCAATTCCTTTTGTTACTTCTAAGCAATATGGCAACCGCTATAAGTCCGGACGATTCGTTGATTTTCTAAATAATGAGCCACAGTCCAGCAGTAGATTAGCTAATAGTTTAATAGCTTCGATGTGGGATGATTCCGATTCATTTCTCTCATAGTCAAGATTTTGAGCTAGTCTTGTAACACATTGAAATATTGCTATGACCATCACAGCAGAAAAAGACGCTCGAACTATTGCTTGGGATAAAGATCCTGAGAATGCACAATGGCTACAAGCTATGTATACCAAACATCTTGGTAGAGACGTATGCACAGAAGGTCTTGAATATTGGGGTGCAGATCTCAGAGGAGGAGCAACTAGAACAGAAGTGTTGTCTAATATCATGCTTTCTCCAGAGTATGCTTGTGCTCAAAAAGGTGGTTTTTATTCTCATAAAAACGGAACATGTATTAGCAAGGACGCTGTTTACTCAGAGTTGAATAAGTAACTCGTTTAAAATAAAGACTAGGTAATTAGTAGAGTCCACATGTTG
>CAZPNT010000234.1:0-1304 GCA_964588055.1 uncultured Candidatus Poseidoniales archaeon
GACAGTCATTGAAGAAGAAGAAGTGGATACTCTTGTCTCGATATGGAGGGAGGGCGACCCCCAAGACTCAGAACTGGTGGTGTTTGTAACCGATTCCAACTTCAAAACCCTAGATGACATGGAGACTAGAATTCCCGCCAGAGGGATGTCGGGGATAGGAACAGTAGAGTCTGAAAGAGGAATCCAGGTACTATTCGATAGAGTGGGCCCTAACGGCCCCCAGGTAGAATACGGTCTAATTGATGTAGAACAAGGTTGGATTGGACTCTCTGATTCACTGGTCAGGGGTCAATTCAACTCGATGGACAGGTCTGAAGATTCGCTTGAAACCATGATTGTAGTATCTTCCTCTAATGGCTGGCATATTAGGACCTTGATTGATGATGGAGCTTCGAAGAGGGGAGGGAGTATTGCCGACCAATTGAGATCGTCCCTAGGTCTCGATCAAGAGAGCTTCGAAATTCTGTTGATTGGTGTTGCACTGGCTGTTCTAATACTAGGAATCGTCACACTTGTTGGCCTCTCGGCACAAGGATTCAGATGGGCAGGGAGGAAAAGATCCATCGACAAAGAATCTAGCGTAATTATGGAAGAAGATGTTGTCGAACTGGTAGAAGAGTCAGACCTATCAGTTGGAATCGATGTAGTGGAGATTGTCGATGCCGAAAATGACGTAGATGAGGGTATTGGAGGGATGCAGGGCAGAAAGGCAAGGAGAGCTAGGAGGATCTCTGAAGATTTGCAAGATGCAGAAACAGAAGATCTGCAGATAGGGGCCCTCCCTAATGAGGAGTACATGATTCCCGTTCCAGAAATGACCCCTTCTGGTTTCCAAATTTCTTGTCCCAACTGCCAGAGCAGGGTGATGACGGAACCGGGAGTTGATTCTGCGAAGTGCCCGATTTGCGGCTCAAAGATATCTCTCTGAGGTCTAAGATGCCACTAGTTCTACTGGCTTCTGCTTCGGAAAGGAGGCGTCAATTGATGTCGGAATTCCTAAAGAATCGAGTCGTGGATTTGGAGTTCTACGTTCTAAAGGCGCCCGAAGAAGAAGCATCTTCGAAAACAGAGGTAAGGTTACAAGTTGAGAAAACATGCATAAGAAAGGCTTTTGCTGCTGCTAATGAAATAGGTTCAGAGGGGAAAAATGGGCCTGACATAATTCTGGTATCTGACACTCTAGTTGAAGATCCAGACGATGAAATGGTCGCACTCGGAAAACCGAAAGACAAGAGTGGAGCGGCATTCGGCCTGGTTAGGCTCTCAGGAAGGAGGCACAGAGTGTGGTCCTCAACTGCAATAAT
>CAZPNT010000235.1:0-1294 GCA_964588055.1 uncultured Candidatus Poseidoniales archaeon
CCCTGAGCCAAGTCACCGAGATTTCAAACTCACTCTTGTAATAGCCAGGACCTGAGTCTCCTCAAACCCTCCAAGATGTCCTCTTCGTCAGCAGCGTAGGAAACCCTGACGAAACCCTCTCCCCCTGTGATCAGAGACGCGGGGATCAGTTGAACTCCCGCTTCCAATGCTCCATCTGCGAACTCGATGTCAGTCATCCCCGTCCCAGTTACATCAGCGAATACGTAGAAGGCACCCTCCGGTTCTGGGACTCTAATTCCCGGGAGAGAAGACAGGCCCTCCATCATCATCTCCCTCCTCTTCAGATACTCTCTGTTGAACTCCCTAACTGAGTCCTCGCATTCCAACGCTACCTTGGCCGCATCCATCATGAATGTCGGAATATGCGAGGCCGAGTTAGCCTGGCTCTTCACCGCGGCCTTCATCGCATCACTTGGACCAGTTAGAAAACCAATCCTCATCCCCGTCATAGCCCAGGATTTCGACCATCCATTGACCACTATGGTTCTCTCCTTTCCACCAGGGAGAGTCGAGGGAGAAACATGCGGCCAGTCGACCCAAACCATACGCCCGTAAATCTCATCTGAAACGATCCAAAGGTCGTTCTCAACCGCTATATCCACTATCTCACCAATCTCCTCGGGCGTAAACACGGCACCTGTCGGGTTGCAAGGAGAGTTGATCAGAATCATCCTCGTTTTGTCGGTAATAGCATCTCTAATTGCTTCCAAGTCAGGATGAAAATCCTCCATATTCACTTTAACATGAACAGGAACAGCCCCGATGAACTCCAGCATGGGCTCATAAGACGCCCATGATGGAGAAAGAAGGATGGCTTCATCACCGGGCATCGTCGTAATCAAGAACGAGTAGAGCAGAGCTTGCTTTGCTCCCGGCGTCACTACAATCTCATCTGCACTTGCTTCTATGTCGTGATGGATTTCGAGGTATTCAGCCACGGCCTCGCATAGTTCAATGGAACCCGGTCCTCTGGTGTACTTCGTCTTCCCTTCCTTGAGACCATGAATAGCAGCATCGATGATTTGAGATGGAGTATCGAAACCAGGCTCACCGACGGTCCATCTGATGACTTCGGGTCCAGGAGGCTGAAGATACGGAGCGAAACCGACACCGAGCCCCACAAACCGGGAAGACACACGAGGCATGCCTTTCACACTAGTATCCACCCAATGAAGGTATGCCGAGGCTCGGACAGTCTTCAAGAAAGAAAGTATGGTCGGCAGGGCTAAGCACGAGTGGCAGAGCAGCTATGCAATGGACTGCAGATCCATGG
>CAZPNT010000236.1:0-1288 GCA_964588055.1 uncultured Candidatus Poseidoniales archaeon
AGCACCGACTTTCGATTTCAACCGAGCGGACGATTAACGTCGTATAACCGATGCATACGGCACTCCAATCTCCCGAACTCTTTAACATCCCGGATGCGGCGCACAAACGTGCGAAATCGTAACTCGGGCTTCTGTGATGGCCGAAGTACCCTGGTTGCAATATCTCTTGCGATATTGATGCTTTTTCCGGCTGGATTAAATTTGGAGGCCGAGGAACTACCAAGATTTCCCAGGGCAAACTCTTCAGAAAGCGATCCTGCCGCCAATCTGTACAAACTATACTTCGCTGAGCCAGGGCAAAACCAGACAGCAGGAATGGACGGCCTGATCAGCACCCAGCCCCCTTCGGCAAACGCGGACCAGGTTGTAGCAAGTGCTCTGGACGACGATGTCCAATTCATGTCAATCTCCATGATGTCAACTCTAGAGTTGTTCGGGAGAAAATTCCACGCCAACGATACTCACTACATCCCAGTTGAACTATTCTTGAAGTCCGAGGGCCCTCAGAACTCAAACGTAGATTGGACTGTCACGATAATGACAACGGATAGAACGGTCGGCTCTACTACCTATTCCGGCTCGGTTTGCACATCTTCATTCGGAAGCAGTTGCGACTTTGACCACGAGATCATAGACGTTGGCATTGGCTCGTCCGAGTCGTTCGAAATAAGGAAGAATGAGAGGCTGATAGTCAAGGTTAGAGCTAGCATGTCCGGATGCGATGGGGGCGACAGCCCATTCGGAGGGTCCGACTGCTCTGCCGACGTAGCTTTCAACAAGATCGACAACGAACCGAATAAATTCTCCAAGATGGAAGCAAACGGAAATGCCCTGATGAACAGCATAATCGCAGTTCAGAGGGAAGGAGCAAACATAGCCGAGGGATCGGAACTAGATTGGTACCCTAACGACATCATAGAAGACAGGAAGATGCAGTTCTCCATAGATGCAATTAGTGCCTTTGGCAGAAGTGACATTTCTAGGGTTGACATTCTAATGAGGGGCCCGGATGGGAACTACGAGGTAGATGAGAGAATCACAGGAGATATGGAGGACATCGAGGACTCAAGCACCGGTATCTTCGGCAAGTATCTACATACTTACAATAGCGGACTTAGCCCAGGCGAGTACACTGTGATTCTCAAGGTCAGGGATGTAGGCGGAAACGAGATAGAAATAGAGCACGAACCTATTGAGATGCATCAATTTGGAGTTTCAGTAAAGCATCGATTCGATCGTTCAGTTGAGTATTTCGCACCAGGCAAGGTAACTCCAGTCCCCATGGTTC
>CAZPNT010000237.1:0-1276 GCA_964588055.1 uncultured Candidatus Poseidoniales archaeon
ATGATGAACTTAATCTTTTTAATGCACCTTGTATTGTGTCACCAGCGATAGCAGCAGCTTCTTTTGCTCTTCCTTGTGATTCAGCTTGATTAGCAATTAATTTGTTTAGTTTTTCAGTATCTTCAACAGCAACTTGAATACCTTTAAACGCCTCAATTCCAAAAGCTTCTTGCAGTTCACCTGTGCTAAATCCTTCTAATTTTTTAAGTGCTCCAGCAAGTCCTTCAGTCCTTAAAGTTGCCTCGTTTAAATCAATTCCTAGTTTCTTACCAGCTTGCCCACTAGATATTTTTGCAAGCGCAGAGTTTAAACCGCTAAATGCTGTTTCTATATTTGTACCTGCTGCTGTTGATTGAGCAATAACAGCATTAACTTCTTCTAATGGAACTTTTAAACCTGCTGCTGTCGTTGCGACTTTACCTATGTTTTGAGAATACTGACCAATAGTAATAATGCCGTCTGCCTGTGTTTGTGCGAATTTATCCATCAAAGAAGCAGCTTGATCGGCTCCCATTCCATAAGCGTTTAATACTTTTACAGCAGCTCCTCCAGCCGTGTTTATATCAGTGAAACCACCAGTAGCACCAAGACTTGCTGCCTTTAATATCATTGCAGCATCAGCAGCATCAGTAAAACCAGCAGAAGCAACGTCATAAGCAGCTCCAGTTAATTCGGCTGTATCTGCTGCCCCATTTAATTCAATACTTAATGTCTTTAATTTTCCAATTAAAGCGTCAGAATCACCTCCTAAAGTTTCAAACTTTGCAGAAGCAAAGTCCATTTCTTTCATCGTTCCAAAAATTGCTGTTACTCCTGTAAGTGCAGTTGTAAAAGCAAGAAGAGGTAGAACAGCAGTTTTAACAGCCATTCCAAAAGCTTTGACTCCTACAGCTCCAACTTTTGCTCCTGCTCCTGCTACAACTGAAGCTTTCCCAAATAAACCAACTTTTTTTGCTGCTTGCCCTGCTTTGCCTCCTAATTGATTAAACGCCTTTTCTGTTTTCTTTGCAGCTTCAGCAGTCTTCTTTAATTTGGCTGGTGTCCCAAAATCGTCATATCTTATTCCAACTGTTGAAATTAACGAGGTCACATTTCAGCTTTCTGTTATGTATAGATATTAGCGGTACTTTGCCCTTCTCATATTATTTTCGTGTTCTTCGTTTTTTAGGTGTCTTTTCGTTTTGTTTCGTGTTTTATTTCGCTTCGTTTCGTTTAGTTTCGTTTCGTTACGTTTTGTGTCGTTTCGTTTCGTTTCCGTTCGATGTGTTTCGCTTAG
>CAZPNT010000238.1:0-1269 GCA_964588055.1 uncultured Candidatus Poseidoniales archaeon
CTTGGTCCTGTCAGAATGGAACGCATCGTTGTCGTGGAACGTCCATGGATCGACGGAGAGATCCAGAATCCCGCTGCCTACTCCGATGGTTCCAGGAGGCATAGTTTCAATCATGGATCCAACGGAGTTTACGCTGACCACCAAATCTGGTGAACAACTTGTCGCCGCGTGGACATTTGCCCTGTGCTCGATTGCATGGGGCGGTTTACGTGCATCTGCTGATGAGTGGTGCCTATCGATCACGAAAACATCCCCATTGGTTAAACTGACGGCGTTTACGGGCACATCTCCCCAATCGGATTCGACGACCACTGGATTCTCAGTGGCTTTCCCCAAAGATGCCAATGACTTCGGGAATGCGCTCATCCCAGTTCCGCACAACACCGCTATGCGGGTCATCTCCTCACTCCGAGAGGCGTGCTATCAGGTCTGCCTTCTTCCCAGAGACCGGCTTACCTGCTTCCTTCAGCAGTTCTTTTAACTGTGCAACTGTCATTGATTCGTAATCTGTCGGTTCGGATTCGGATACTGCTTCCTGTTCCTGGACATCGCTTGCCTCCACATCTTCAGAAGTGGTCGTCTGCTCTTCGTCTTCCAATGATTCAGTGGAGTCTTGGATTTCCTTGGCCGCCTTCTCCTCTGCCTTGATTTCCTCAAGAGTGGGGCCATCATCTACGACCACGCCATCCTGAATTAGTTGGCTTCTCCTGAATAATACAGCCCTGACTGGCTGGATCTTTGAGATGACGCTGGAGACGCTCTCCTCCAATGTCCCATCCATTAGGGCCTTCTGGACATCTATCCATGTGGATTTGGCGCAGAACTTGAGAATCACATCCCTTGCTTCGCTGCGGGACTTCTGCTTCTGACTGGCCTTGACACTAGACCGAGTAACAATGAACGGTTTGATTCGGACGAAGAACCCGTCATTCGTGACTACATCTACAGTGTCGTCTATCTTTCCTCTGTCCCTCCTGATCTGCCTCCTGACGAAGTCCTTCATGACGTCGTGTCCGACGAACTCAGTGATGGCGTCGTTACCAACGACATCCTTGATCCTAAACTTGAGTTTTACATGCATCTTGGTGAAGTCGCCATCTAGTTCATTCTGCATTATCTCGTATGGTCTTCCAATTAGCAATGACTCCTCTTCGGCCAGGGTTTCACCTATTACCTTGAACGACCATGGGTTACGAGGAGCTCTGATGGAAAACCATCTCTTCGCCTTCCACTTGTCTTTCTGCCTTCGAGCCGCTGCCCTAGCCGATG
>CAZPNT010000239.1:0-1253 GCA_964588055.1 uncultured Candidatus Poseidoniales archaeon
CGGTGTTCTTGTCGTCGGTGGCCGCCACCGTGATGGACAGAGAGGAGGCGCTCATCCCGGAGAGCCCGTCGTTGTCCTCCCCGGAGTTGCCTGCGGCGTTGGAGACCACAACCCCCATCTCCATGGCCTCGTCAAGTATCCTGCTGTGCATGTCCGAGCCGTCCGAGCCGCCGTCCTCGTGGCTGGTTATCCCCCAAGAGAGGGAGATGATGTCGATGCCGTGATCCTCCTCGTCGAGCCCTGGCCACGCGTCGTCCCTGTGGTCGATTATCCACTGCAGGCCGTTCATCGCCGACTCGTAGAACTCCTGCTCCAGGAGGTAGTTCTCGAACGGGCCCGCGCCCACGTCTGTCCCTATCCTGACGTCCACCAGCCCCGCGTCGGGGGCGGAGCCGTAGAACTGGGACTGGGTGCCGTCCGCCTCCAGGCCGGTCGCGCTCGCCATGCCCATGCAGGCCGTCCCGTGCTGGTTCCCGTCGTCGGGGTCGAAGGAGCCGTCGTCCTCCCTGCCTCCGGCGAGGATGCACTGTGGGTCGGTGTGCACATAGCAGACGGCGTCGTAGCCGGCGACGAACTTGCCCACCAGGCCTGGGTGCTCGTTGTCCACCCCGGTGTCGACCATGGCGATGTTGACACCCTGCCCGGACAGCCCCAGGTCCCATGCCCCGACCGGGTAGTCTGAGGAGTTGCTGGCCTTGACTGCCGGGGTCTGGACGTCCCCGAAGAACACTAGTGAGCCATACCTCTCCACCATGGCTACCCCGTCGAGCTGCGAGAGTCCCCCTGCCTCGCTCGCGTCGATGGCCCCTAGGAGGACGGCGTCCACGACCGGTAACTCCTGACGGATCTCGAATCCCATCGAGAGCAGCGTGTCCCTGTCGGAATCCGTGACCCCCCTGGTGAAGGAGAGGCCCACGTTGACGGGCCCCGTCTCACCCTGTATGGAGTCGTGGATGCCGTTCCTGTCAAGGTCCAGGGTCGTGAACTCCCACCAATCGGCCTGCGGGTCCCACCAGATCCCAGCTTGATCGGGGACGGAGGTGAGATGGCCCGGCTCGACTATCTGCGCCTCTCCGAGGTTCGTGCCTCCGGAGGCTGATGCCGAGCTGGACGCGGCTATGCTCCCTGTCAGAGGGGACATCATCATCAGCACCATGGCCAGGGCCAGCATGCGACGGTCCATGGTGACCCTGCGGGCATCGGCTTCTATTCAACCCAACCTAGTTTGGGGGCACTGGGAGGCTGTTCGCTCG
>CAZPNT010000240.1:0-1218 GCA_964588055.1 uncultured Candidatus Poseidoniales archaeon
AACCCGGGACAAGAGGTTGGAAACCTCTTGTGATAACCCCTTCACTACAGGCGCTCGAGTTAGGCGAGAGTATGGCATCTCTAAACCGATTCGGTTCACTGAGGAAATTCAAAAGTGGATGCCTGCACGAAGAGGCATGAAACTCAGGCAGAAGTTGGGTGTTTTACTTGTCTTACTATTCTTGCCAATAAATGGTCCTTTATGGATAATGGGGATCGAATCTTCAGGAGTGGAATTTCCATTAGGAGAGTTTCAGTTCTTACTTTTATCACTAGCAATTCTCACAATTGGCTCTGTGATGATCTTTGCACCAGAGATGAGGTCCCGTCATAAACCGTAGAGGGACTCTGGCCATTCAGAGTGAACCTTTGTCATCAAGGACTCGACTTCGCCCTCGCTCCATCCCGAAGATAGCAAACTAGAGCACAGCTCTTGTGTTCTTTTGGGAACTGTTTTCGGCCCTAGTACTGCTCCAGGGCGTCTCTTGTCGTCAAGATAATCTGTTTCCATTCCCCAAGGAGAGTTTGTCATTCTTGCTGATTCTACAAGGGCTTCTATGCTTCCTTTTCCTACATTTACAGTAGCTGATAGCCCATGAGTGAAGTCGGAGCTAACATTTGGGGGTGCATAGTGCCTGATTACCCTCTCTGTAATGATTCCGGAGGACTTGCATAATTGGCTTAATTCTCTGTAAGTGTGCTCATTGTTTTCCTCCACGTGGAGCTGTACAGATGTTCTCGCTGAAGATGCCATGGAGAGGATTTCCAGCAGCAGTTCATTTGCTCTTGCCCATGTTTCCTCCGAAACTGGGTAATGAGGCCTTCCAACCTCCCCAAGACAATGCGCATCACCTGAATCTATGTGCTCAAGTGCTAGGCTAACTGCTTCTAGATGTAGCTCAGATGAGGATTCGATTCCTAATTCTGAAATCTGCTTCTCCCACGCCACGGGATGAGGGCCAAGTACTACCCCAACCTCTATTCCGTGTTCTTTACGAACCTCCTCTGCCATAGAGATTGTTTCAGAATATGCCCTCCTGTATCCTTCTACATCTATTGGGAGTGATTTAGAGAAGGCGGGCTTGTGAACCAGCATAATTCCTGTTCCACCCGAACTGGAAAAATCAGCAACTGCTTCAAGGAATCTATTTTCTCTGTCAAGATGCATGTGTTGGTCTATGATCGGCCCGACCCACTTTCCCTGCTCAAGCATCTTCTC
>CAZPNT010000241.1:0-1218 GCA_964588055.1 uncultured Candidatus Poseidoniales archaeon
TCCTCGAACTCCTCGAACTCTTCCTCGTCGAACTCCTCGAACTCGTCGTCGCTGATCTCCTCAGCGACCTCCGAAGGAGCCTCTGCCACCGGCTGAGCCGGCACTGGCTCGTCCTCGATCTCCTCCTCGATCTCCTCTAGCAGGTCATCCTCGTCGTCCTCGATCTCCTCTAGCAGGTCATCCTCGTCGTCCTCGATCTCCTCTAGCAGGTCATCCTCGTCGTCCTCGATCTCCTCTAGCAGGCCCTCGTCCTCGACATCTGGAACCTGTTCTACGTGCCCCAGTCTGGCCTTGAATTTCTCAAGTTGCACATCATCCTCTTCTAGTCTGGCAACCAACTCACTCTTCACCCCCCCAACAGTGAGATCTCGTTCTTGGAGCATTTCCTTGAGTTCAGAAACGGTCATTGAACTGTATTCAACGGGCTCTAACTCCTCCTCCTCGGGCACTCCAGCCTCACCTACTTCGAGCTCTCCGTCTTCAGACATCATTGCCTCAAACTCGGCTTCCTGCTTCCTCTTGTATGCCCGGAAGCCAACCACAGCAGCAACAAGCAGAATTACTGCTGTAGCTGCTGCCCCCCCAATTAGTAACGGATTAATCGGCTCGTCCACGCAGAAGGTGCTACCTTCCTGTGGCTGATGTTGCCCAGATGGGCATTTGGTCAGTGTGGATGATCCTGGGGACTCAACGAAGAATCCGGATGGAGCGGCGATGCATGATGTCTGTCGAGACTCTGGCTGATATGTTCCCTCAAGACATGTGGTTTGGCTTGTTGATCCCTCAGTCTCTACGAAGCTCCCAGCTTGGGCTTCCTGACAACTCGAACTACCTGATTGATCCTGCCAGGTCCCCGGCTCACAAGGAATCTGTTCGCTGGAACCAGGAGAATCAACGTAGTATCCCGGAGACGCATCGGTGCAGGATGATTGGCCACTCGCAGACTGGTATGTGCCTGCCGGGCAAGGCGATGCCGCCGACATCCCATCTAGCCCCACGACGAAACCAGGTTCTGCGGTCTCACAATCGATGCTACTGAAATTGGGCTGGAAAGTACCACTGGGACAAGGAGTCTGATCGGACGATCCTGAATTGGGGGCATGGTAACCGGGCTCTGCTTCGTTACAGGTAGTCATTCCAGACTCATTCTGCCAAGTTCCAGGTTCGCAAGGAGTCTTCTCAATCGCCTTTGTCCCGGTCACGTAGTATCCAGGCTCG
>CAZPNT010000242.1:0-1215 GCA_964588055.1 uncultured Candidatus Poseidoniales archaeon
CGACAACTATACCAACCGGATCTAGAGAGGCTTAGGAAGATGCCACTTCTATGAATAAGAGGGAAACTCGTTTACTCGTCTACTAGTGCCTTGACATCGTGGAGGAAGTCCTCAACGTCCCAGTGAATACCCGAGTAAGCAACCCTCTTCCTCTGTTCCTTGTCAATTATGAAAGTAACAGTCGAGTGCCCGATCTCGTAATCCCCCAGGCTCTCCTCGTGTGGATCGGTATTGTTTCCATTCGCCTCGTCTGAACTTCCCTCTGTTACGCAGGACAACCAGTCCCCTGAGTCTCTTTCCCAACCTTCGTCACACATGCAATGAGCGCTCGTACCTGAACCCATGACCCACCCCTTGCCATTGCAATCAACACCGGGAGGCGCCATGCTCATGTTGGCACTGCTAGCAATCCATGCTAGGTGTGTGTCGGTACCAACTTCGAAATCCGAGATATTATTATCGGTGGAGCCCCAAGTTTCGTTAGCAGAATTCCAGATGTGGAGTTCCCATGTCCACGAGCCATCAGATGTCCAATTCCCAATCGTTCCATTGTCGATGTCGTACTTCACGCCAGCATTCTCGGTTAGCGCATATGCAGCGAACTCGTCACCATTGCCGTAGCAAGATATGTTGATTGGATCTAGACAGGGGTTGTCAGTGACTATAGTTGAGTTGTCAGGTCCCAAAACGGCGAATCTCACCAATGCCTCTTCTGGTGGAAGGCTGTTTGCGATGTGCTCTGCATCGACGACTACTTTCCAATCATCCCATACTGCCTGAATCACCGAACCCCGATCGTGGGTAAGGTGGTCCCATTCGTATCCCCTTGCAGACGTCCACTCCAAGAGTCGTTGAGTTGTGTCCCGAGCAGGGTCAATGGTAATGGAGACGAACTCAACCTCTTCTTCGTAACTTTCCAAGTTCTGGCTCACGTAGTCTATGTTTGAGGAAATTATCAGGCACACGTCAGGGCAGGAAGTGTAGATGAAAGCCACAACTACGACTTTGCCATTGAAGTCGGAAAGAGAAACTTCCTCTCCAAATTGGTTTTTCAGGGTGAATTCCGGGGCCTCCGGAGGGTCTCTGTATTCGGTACCTAGTATGGATGTCCCCTCTGTTCCACTACACCCAGCAAGAAGAAAGCACAATGTGATAATTGCAGCCTTGATTTGATGGGACATTGCACACACCCATCTTTCAGGAATATTTCACTCT
>CAZPNT010000243.1:0-1203 GCA_964588055.1 uncultured Candidatus Poseidoniales archaeon
GAAATCGGTAGCGGTCTCCTCGTAACCTGCCTGCAAGCAAACGTTCTCTGCACCTAGGTTAGCCACCACTGCGTCGGCTAGGCCTGCGCCGTAGCTGTTCGTCATGTGGATGACCGCGGTGTTGTTGACGCCCGTAGCCGCAATCATGTCCGCAGCTGCCTGCCCTTGCAGGGCATCGCTTGGAACAATCCTGTAGAAGTGCGGGTGGTCAGTGTCGCTGGATAGCGCGGGTGAGGTGCTCGCGTAGGAGATCATTGGGATCCCTGCTGCCGAAAGCACTGCGTTTGCGCCCATCGATGCTCCGGAGCAAGCTGCACCGGCTACTGCCACTACGCCTGAGTCAATCAGAGACTGAGCAGCCGTTTGGCCCATGGTACCGTCGCAGCCCGAGTCTGCCTCGACTACCTCAAAGACGTAGTCATCTCCCATAGCGTTCAGGTCAGCCTGAGCCTGTCCCCACGCCCATGTGAAGGGCGCAGCGAACTGGGCTATAGGTCCTGTAGCGTCGTTCAAGAAGCCGATCTTGATCGTGGTTGCTGTAGGCTCTACCGCTGGGGCCACGAACACTGGGTTCGCGGTGCCCATGTAGTGAGCGGCTATCTCGTCGACTACCGCGTGCGCCACATCAGCATCGAAGCCGACGACGTTGTTGTCTGCGTCGTAGCTCTCGAATGGAGGGTAGAACGGGTCTGTGCAGATCTTCAGCTGACCGGACTCTAGAACTCCAGTCAGATCGGAACCCTCGCTTGGCGAGGCTGGGTAAGCCGTTGCCGTGTCAGAGGTGGTGTCGTCTGCTAGGGTTACTGCTCCATCGAAGGAGGCCCCGTAGATCGTGTCGTACTCTCCAGAGTCGACTACCGCGCCGATTGCCGCGTTGAGGGCATCTAGGAGTTCCCCAGAGCTCTCACGGACTGCGAACCCGAAGTTCTCGTCGGAGAAGGTCACCATCAGGGTGCCCTCCAGAGAGAGAACGGGTGCGTCGCCCATTGCGTACATGACGTCTCCGTTGTTCAGAGCGGTGATGACCGATGGGAAGTCCTCGAAGGCGCTGATCGTTGCCATGCCGAGGTTCTCGTTGGCATACAGGTCCGAGGTTGTCCCTGACTGGACACCGATGGTCGTTCCTGCTGCATTGAGGTCAGACACCGATGTGATGGACGCTGCACCGGATCCGCCGATTACACCCTGGCTACTAGTGTAGTA
>CAZPNT010000244.1:0-1195 GCA_964588055.1 uncultured Candidatus Poseidoniales archaeon
CTCCGTCCGGCTTCGGGAAGGTCCGCGTTGGAGGAAAAGAAATGTACACCCTTGAGACAAGAGAGTCAACTATCAGAATCCCTGCTGAATATATCAGGAGGGGCCGAAGACTTGAGGACCACATAGACGAGTTAGCCCACGACGCTTTCGAGTGTAGATTTGATGAGGACGAGAATTTCACGCTCTTGACATTCGATCACGAAGCAGTTGGAAGGGGCAAGATAATCCACGGGGATGGGGCGATTTATCAGAATGTCCGTTTCAAGGCACTGGTATTCTCCATGGAAAACAACGAGGTAGTGGATGGTGCTGTTTCAGAGGTCTCCGAGTATGGTGCCTTCGTAAGAATAGGGCCAATGGAGGCTCTACTACACAAATCTCAGATTCTCGATGAACCCATTCAAGTTAACCTAGGTGTGAAGAGGATTGAAGGCTCGCAGAGCGGTAGGAATCTGGAAGAAGGATCCTTCGTAAGGTCCAGAATTGTTTCCAAATCGATAAATCACAATGATCCACGCTCCAGCAAGATTGGTCTGAACTGCAAGATGGATGGACTCGGCTCTTTCGATTGGCTAGGAGGGGATGAATAGTATGGCAAAGCAACCATTTGCGTGTGGCGAGTGTAACATGATCCTTCCAGACCCAGAAAAGAAGGCAGACCCACCACAATGCAACTACTGTCCAAGCGCCCCAGTAACCACAGACTGGCAGGGATTTGTTGTGATAATGCATCCAGACAGGTCCGAGGTAGCTAAGAGGCTCGAAATAGACAGGCCAGGAAGTTATGCACTGAAGGTAAATATCAGGTAGGTTTCATTATGGAAATAATTGAGAGGAAGGAGAATCCGTCCCTTGACAGGGTTGAACTAACCTTCCAGTGGAACCACACCAACGAAGCGACGCCATCTCTCTCCCAGATGGTCGAGGCAGCTGCTAAGGCAGAGCCAGGGGCAGATAAGGACCTAGTCATCGTGAAGAACGTAAACACTAGATTTGGCATGTCCCGAACCACAGGGCTCGCTTTGGTCTACGGGTCCGATGAATCAAAATCAATTGAGCCAGAATATGTTATCGGAAGGCACAATTCAAGGAACAACTCCGAAACCGATGAAAGTAAGACATCAGGTAATGAAGAAACCTCGCCAGAAGAATCCGAGGAAGAACCAGAGGAAGGCGAGGAAGAACCAGAGGAAGG
>CAZPNT010000245.1:0-1187 GCA_964588055.1 uncultured Candidatus Poseidoniales archaeon
CCGACCTGAAAACGGTTCATAAAGACAATTGAGTAGTTTAGGTGATTGTAAGAAATGTGTAGCAGATTGGGCTTATCGGGCAGATGCTGCGATCCTCTCTACCTCGTGCCTCTTACCCACTGCAAAGGAGTTCACATCACCCTCTGAAGCCTTCGTGATTTCTGAGATTATTCCTTCTGTGAGGGACTTTTTGCTCTTCATTGTGGCCGATGCTGCACCGATTGCAAGATTTCTAAGAGCGACGTCGAGCCTTCTACTAGGTGAAGAGTCCACAGCCTTCGGTTGGCTTACTGCACCTATCCTAACTCTAGTCGTCTCCTCGCATGGGGCAGCCTCTGTAATCGCATCAATGAACTTCTGAAGTGGATTCTCTCCACTCTTCGAGTTTATTCTGTCGAAGGCTTCATCCAGAGATTTGGCACAGTACTGCTTCTTGCCGCTATACTTTCCTGATCTCATTAGGTTGTTGATGAATCTCTCAGTGACTGATAAATCCTGTTTTCCAAACCATGCATTGGCATGGCGCCCTCCTGTGTGAGGTGCTCCGATCATCTTGAGGTTGACATATCTGGAGATTCCCGGATCACTGCATACAACTTCACTTGCATCCCACTTTCCAAATACCATAGTTCCGATTCCCGCAATTGGGGCCTCTGACTCCTCTGGAGCAGGGGTCGATTCTGCATTCTCGATATCGTCTTCCATTTCTTAGACCTCAGCGTACTGGCTTCTCCTTTCGGCCTCGAACCATCTCGTCCAAAGATACACCGTTTACCTTGATCACCTTGTATCTTACACCGGGAAGGTCCCCGTATGATCTGCCCTTGCTTCCACCGATTCCTTCGACCATGACCTCGTCGTGCTCGTCGATAAAAGAAATTGCCCCGTCCCCCGGAGCAAAGGCAGTTAGTCTGTTACCGGTTCTAATTAAGCTGATTTTTACCGCTTTCCTAATTGCCGAGTTTGGTTGCTTGGCCTCGAAGCCGACTTTCTCGATCACTATACCTTTGGCCTGAGGACTTCCCCTCAGTGGATCATGCTTGAGAACTCCTCCCTGCTTTCGCTTGGCCTGTCTATTCCTGAACTTCCTCTCCTTCCACCTGTATCTCTTACGATCTGACTTCATCTTCGAACCGGAGAAAAGGCCTCGTCCCAAGCGTATACCTCAAAATGACGGCTCGGCGACC
>CAZPNT010000246.1:0-1172 GCA_964588055.1 uncultured Candidatus Poseidoniales archaeon
TCGTGCCCACCAATTTTCACCTATATTTGTATCGTGAGCATAACAAGAAGCATCATGAAGGGACTGCCTTTCCCTGTCCTCAAATGCCAGTTCTGAGCGGGGCCTCAGGAGCGGAGATTGCAGCGGAACTTGCATCTATCCTAGACATGGAATACGTTGCACTGGAGAGTAGGAGGTTTCCTGATGGAGAGGCTTACGTCAGAGTTCCTCCTGAGAGTATAGAGTCGGTGAGATCTGAAAGAGTTGTTCTAGTGTCCAATACTTTTCCTGACTCAGGGATAATGCAAACCATACTACTACTAGGTGCAATAAGTGATGTGAGGAAAGGTGACCTCTCCAGTTTGAAGGGAGATTGGAATGGAGACACTAGTGACGTTGGCCCTGGTATTTTCCTAGCAATCCCGTACTATGGCTATGCAAGGCAGGACAAGAGGTTCGGTTTTGGAGAGTCCATTTCTGCCAAAGTTGTGGCTGATGTGCTTTCAGAATATTGTGACGGGATCGCAATCCTGGATCTTCATGCGCCAGAAGTACTTGATGGCATGGAAATAGATATTGAGTTTGTTAGCTCTATGCCAGAGATAGCCGAGAGCCTTCAGAGGGAAGTATCTCCAGACTTCATTCTGAGTCCTGACAAGGGAGCGATATCGAGGGCCTCCGAAGTTGCGGGAATAATCGGTTGTGAATTCTCATATCTGGAAAAGACGAGGATCGATGCACATACCATAGAGCATACCCCCAAGGACCTAGAAGTCTCGGGGAAGGTGGTTGCCATCGTTGATGACATGATCAGTACCGGTGGAACGATTTGCAGGGCCAGCGATGCTCTCAGGAGGCAGGGGGCCACAGAGGTCCATGCAGCCTGTACTCATGGTCTATTCACGGGTGGAGCACTGACCCGCCTTGCCAACCACGTTGACGGGATATTCACTACTGATTCTCTGCCAAACCCAAGGGCGAATGTGTCTGCAGCTCCAGCATTGGCTAGGGGTTTGAGCATGATGATGAGCGAAGGGTCGCATAAAGGCTGACTGGTCGCAATACGCTGCGTTTATATCGGTCATGCCGTGCGGCGGCTTACTAACACGAGGAGTTGTTCCAATGAGTGTACACATTGTTTTCGAAACACCGCAGGACGTACAAGAGCAGGTTTACGAGATGGTCAAGAGCCT
>CAZPNT010000247.1:0-1171 GCA_964588055.1 uncultured Candidatus Poseidoniales archaeon
ATGAGGATGTCCAAGCGATGGTGCTGGGGGGGCATGGAGACACAATGGTTCCACTTCCGAGGTACACGACAGTAAATGGAATTCCAGTTACTCAACTGCTTAGCGAAGAGGAGGTCGAATCAATTTGTGAAAGGACCGCAAGTGGTGGTGGTGAAATAGTCAAGCTTCTCGAAAAGGGAAGTGCGTTCTACGCACCCGGCAGTGCTGCAGCTATAATGGCAGAATCGATACTAGATGATCGAAAGAGGTTACTGCCCTGTAGTACCTATCTCACAGGGGAATATGGGATGGAAGACATATACATCGGAGTACCAGTTGTACTTGGTAAGAATGGGGTCGAGAGGGTCATCGAGCTAGAACTTGCAGAAAATGAGTTGCAGAGCCTGCAAAGCTCAGGCTCATTCTACAAGGAACAACTGAGTTCCATTCTTGGATACGAATGACAATGCTGAGAGTTGAACAGATTGAGAGAAAACTATGTCCACCTTGAAAATGACGGCAAGATACTACTTGTAGATGTTAATGGAAAGGGTCCGCAAATTCCTAAGATGGGAAGACGTGAGTTCGAAATTGATGAGGCAATTAGACTTCCAACTGTTGCTGAAGCGAAGGCAATGGGACTTAATTGGAAAGAAAGGAGAGTAAATAAAATTAGACTTGGCGATGAAGAACATGTGGTCGTTTATGGGATTCCCGATATTCCTTGGCCGGAAAATTGGGCATGGAAAGATGCAGTAATCAGCGATAGTGCTGTAGAACCTGTGGCTAGGGAGTCAGTATACCGAACACTACACAGGGTTGTGAGCAAGGTAGTGATTACAAATTCAAATAGAGAGGTATTGATGGCTAAGGTTTCTAGGGGTTTTTTTACGGGATGTTGGACCCTGCCGGGTGGCTTTGTTGACTATTCTGAACATCCAAGAGAGGCTGCTCAGAGAGAGGCCAAAGAGGAGTTGGGTGTAGAGATTGAAATCCCAGATCCAAAGGGGGAAATCGGAATTCCAAAAGGAGTAAATGATGGGAGCATAGTTCAAACAGCTATATTCAGCGAGGAAGGAATAAACTGGGTTTCATTCACATACCTGTGCGAGTCTGATTTGGATCAGCAGGAAATTATTCCGAAAGATGACGAAATAGAGGAGGCACGATGGTTCTCAATAAGTGATGCCAT
>CAZPNT010000248.1:0-1160 GCA_964588055.1 uncultured Candidatus Poseidoniales archaeon
TATCGCTGGCCTATTGTCATCGAGCCACAATACGGGCGATACTGTCAGAGTGATTCTTGTCGGGATCTTGTCGTCGTCGTCTAGGATTCCATCGTTGTCCGAATCCCAGTCCGAGCTCCATCCGGACTCCTCCTCAATCTTGTTAGAAGGAGTGGCCCAGTTGCCTGAGGATGGGTTGTTCCAGTCAGAGTCCTCCCTTCCGTCGTTGTCGTCGTCGACGTCGAAGTAGTCTGGTCCTGTGGAGTTGTTGTTGGGGTTGGCCAGTCCGACCCCCCCTCCGAAGTCGTCGTGGTCCCATGGGTTCGTTGATTCCGTGCCGTACCTTGAAGGCCACAACATCACTTCGTCCTCGTCCTTCATGCCGTCGTAATCGTCGTCTTCGTCTATGTCGTCCCTAATCCCATCGTTGTCGTGGTCCCAGGGGGCTATTGGGAAGTTCAGGCAGCAGGTGTCGTCAATCGGGTCGGCTGTGCCATTGGTGTCATTGAGGTTCAGGAGCTCGAGGGAGTTGGGTATCCCGTCACCGTCCCAGTCATCATCCGCCCAGTTCACGATGCCGTCGTTGTCGTGGTCCCATGGGCTCTGCTCCTCTCCGGTGAAGCATTGTTCGATTGCCTCCTGAGCCGCGTCTAGCAAGCCGTTGTTGTCGTCATCGGGGTCTTCCCCGTCAGGCACTCCGTCGTTGTCGTTGTCTACGTCGTAGTACTCTGGGAAGAGGAGGGCCTGTCCGAGTACTCCTTTGTCCCAGACTGCTTGGTAAATTCCGTCGTCGTCGGGGTCTGTGTCGAGGCCGTCGTCGTCGTTGTCCTCGCAGTTGCTCCCAGTGAAGTAGTATGGCTCCTCAACACCCGAGTCGTCGTCCAAGTCATCGTTCGAGTCGATTTCGAAGTAGTCCCAAATACCGTCGTTGTCGTCATCTACATCGAAATGATCGTAGACAATGTCCCAATCATCATCGAGATCGTTGGTGTTGTTGTACATGCAATTAGGGGTCCAGAGCACAGCACCAGAAATGTCGTAAAGTATCTGCCCGCAGTCTATGTCCGGATCGACGTCGTCGTTCAGCTCGTCTGCAATCTCGTCTGGGAACCAGTCGCCGTTGTTGTCGGAGGTCCATTGGAAAAAGCCGAATTGGGTGACACCGAGATATGCTATCCAAA
>CAZPNT010000249.1:0-1138 GCA_964588055.1 uncultured Candidatus Poseidoniales archaeon
CTGCCCCACCAGAGTACGGGGGAGCGGGAATGGATGCCACCTCCGTGGCGATAGTCAACGAGGAACTATCCTACTCTGACCCGGGTCTGTGCCTCGCCTTCCTCGCTCACGACCAGTTATTTGTGAACAACCTGGTACACAGCGGAACCGAAGACCAGAAGGATAGGATCCTCCCCAAGGTCTGCAGCGGAGAGTGGGTGGGATGCCTCGGCATGAGCGAGCCGGATTATGGAACCGACGTTCTGGGAATGCAGACAAACGCAGTAAGGAGAGAAGACGGATCATGGGTGATTAACGGCAGGAAAATGTGGATCACCAACGGAATAATCGACGAATCAGGGACTCCTGCGGATGTAGTTTGGCTGTATGCCAGGACCGGCACAGACGAAAAGGGAAGAGCAGAGCTTACCACATTCCTAGTAGAGAGGGGGATGCGGGGTTTCTCTGCCGGTCAGAAGATTACTGATAAGCTCGGGATGAGGGCTAGCACGACCGCAGAGCTAGTGTTCGAGGACTGTGTCGTTCCTGCAGAGAACGTGGTAGGGAAGCCAGGAGAGTCCATGATTCACCTGATGAGGAACCTAGAGCATGAGAGAATAGGACTAGCAGCTATGAGCGTCGGAATAGCTAGGAGGTGCTTGGAGGATATGAACTCCTACGCGTCGGATAGACAGGCATTCGGAAAGCAGATCAGGGACTTCGGACAGATCCAGCGCCATATCGGCGAGTCATGGGCGGAGTACAGGGCTATGAGGGCATACGTCTACGACACTGCTAGGCAGATAGAACTCTCCGAGGCAGGCCACAGGCTAGACTCCGACGGTGTCAAGCTTTTCGCAACCACAGCGGCGAAGAACATTGCAGATAGAGCAATCCAGGTGATGGGTGGCTACGGGTACGTAGGAGAGTACGTTGTGGAGAGGATGTGGAGGGACGCCAAACTCCTGGAGATAGGAGGGGGGACTCTGGAGAGTCACCAGAAGAACATAACCAAGGATCTGAAGAGGGACCCCGGGGCAATCGGATAATTTCTCAGCCTACACCAGGTAAGGAATCTTCAGGCGATTTTCCGTTTTTGTTAAGTTTGGTAGTCCCGCCCGGATTCGAACCAGGGTCCCCGGGACCAAAACCCGAGATG
>CAZPNT010000250.1:0-1123 GCA_964588055.1 uncultured Candidatus Poseidoniales archaeon
ACCCGGACTACCTGAGCGAAGTTGCCGATGCCGTCCAGAAGGACGACGTCAGGATGCTCATAGAGGACGGGATAATCAAGGCCAGACCAATCAAGGGGACCAGCCGATCCAGGGCTAGGAAATCCGCATTCCAGAAGTCCAAGGGAAGAAGGAAGGGCCAAGGATCCAGGAGCGGCAGCGCAAACTCTCGAAACCCCCGCAAGCAGAGGTGGATGTCCAAGATCAGGGCACAGAGGCGAACCCTCAAGGAACTCAGGGAAGGCGGCGACATCAGCCCGTCCCAGTACAGGTACTTCTACAGAAAGGCGAAGGGCGGGTCTTACCGATCTATCTCCCACCTCAAGAGCAACATAGAGCTAGATGGGATCGCACTGGGGGGTGACGAGTGATGGCCAAGGGCAAGAACCAGCGACTCCGATTCAAGAGGCGAAGAAACGCCGAGACAGACTACCACAGGAGGTCTCGGATGCTTCGCGGTGGCATCCCGAGGGCGGTCGTGAGAGTTTCCAACACCCAGGTGACGTGCCAGCTAGTGGCCTACGAGAGAGACGGCGACAAGGTACTCGCATCAGTCACCGGAAAGTCACTCGTCGACTCATTCAAGTGGCCCGCAGACGCATCGAGGAAGTCCGTCCCAGCTTGCTACCTAGCAGGGTACGCCCTGGCTACCTCCGCAGTCTCCAAGGGGCACTCTGAGGCGATACTGGACATAGGCCTGGCAGCCTCTTCGCCCGGAAACAGGGCCTACGCCGCACTGAGGGGAATGGTGGAGGCAGGCCTGGAGATCCCCCACTCGGAGGACGTGCTGCCGAGCGACGAGAGGGTCAACGGCGAGCACATAGGGGAGAAAATTCCCAAGGCAGTGGCCGCAACCAAGAAGTCGATAGAAGGTGGTAAGTGATGACGGAGGAATCCAAGGTGGAAGAGGAAGAAACTCAGATCGCACCGGGCTTGGCACTGGCCAGGGCCCCGGAGGAACCCGATGACGGCCCACGAAGGCGAGGCCCGGACCCGCTAGCCGCACTGAGGAGCTGGCAGCCTCGGACCAGGCTGGGCAGGATGGTGATGAACGGCGAGATACTGACCTACGAGCAGGCACTGGCCACAGGATACCCGATCCGGG
>CAZPNT010000251.1:0-1111 GCA_964588055.1 uncultured Candidatus Poseidoniales archaeon
AAAGGCTGGTGGCGACTATCCCTACGTCTGACACCCTCCTCAGGCTGGCCCAGAGGAGTATCAGAATGGCAAATCCCATCAATAAGATCAGAAATGCACTAGAGATCAATTCGCGGTTAATCTCGACGTTTATTGACTCGGCGAACATCAGGGAGACGATTGTCTCGTCGCTCTCCCTGAGGTCCTCCTCCAGAGATAGGTATAGCCACTCGACGGAGCACAGGGGCTGTCCAAGCTCCTCCTTCTGTCTACAGATCTCAACCGAGTAGCGTATTGGGTCCGTCTCCAGATCGAGTCCATTCCACTCGTAACCGAACTCAGAGCTGGCATTCTTCCAAGTGAAGGTCCAACCGTTCTTCTGCATCTCGTCCCTATCGAAGTTAATGATCATCCAAGCAGTAGAAGCCGACCACCTGCCTCTTTGCCAGTTTTCGGAAACCAATGAGCCATCGTCAGAGAATTCGTGACCGACTGGGCCAACTACTACTCCCGTTTCATCGGGGAGGAAAGCACGGTCGTTAGAGAGGAATCTGAGAAAGGCCCCGTTGCTGTTGTTGGCCATTCTATGGGCTGCCAAGTCTATGTGGTCTTGCGTGACGTTCGGGTCATCGAAGGAGAGGCAATCTAATTCCCCGCAGTCGGTCCAATTGGTTGGGGCGGGGTCTGTTGACTCGTTTATGTCGAGCGTGGCTGCGAGCTTGTACGGATTTATTCTGGGTGCGGTCAAAGATGACTCGTTCGCCATAAATGTCCGGAATTCGGTTGCCAAGTCCAGAATACCCAATGCTGGATCTCCGGAAATCTCGGATGCTAGGGGGAGGTAGAATTCCGAAATGTCACTTTCTCTCATCGAGATTGCATCATGATCGATCTCCCGCAGGACGGTGAGATTCAGGATTCCCCCCTTCGGTTCAGATATCCCTCCCTTGACCCCGGGAAAATCGGCAATCATTGTCACGTCTGATTCGGGTTCACCGAAGTATTCCGGGTTTCTAACAAAAATACCGAAGCCCCAGATGTTTCCTGCTGCAGTGAATTCTTCCCTCAGGACTTGATTAGCCTCTAGTTCTGGGGACTCCATGTCATAGGACTCAATATCGATAGGCTCGAA
>CAZPNT010000252.1:0-1094 GCA_964588055.1 uncultured Candidatus Poseidoniales archaeon
GTGTGCACGCTCTGAGTCAATTAGACGTAGTGCAGGACTACCAAAAACCCTCCAAGCAATGCCCATCGTTACTCCCAAACGCATCTATTCTTCAATCGTTAGGTACTAAATTGCACTATCATCGACATTGTAAGATATATTCTGGATTCGCGCGCGCCCGCGCGTACGCGCGCGTTGAAACATTTACAGTCCACCTATGTTTATACAGGACTTGTTACGGCCGAACAAATCTGAGGCGTAGATTTGAAACTTGTAATACTGGAGTCCGGTGCCAAGGCAAAGACAATCAAAAAATACCTCGGAAAGGGTTGGATAGTCGATGCATGCAATGGGCATGTTCAGGATTTACCCTCCGGGCGTCAAACAAAAGATAGCTCCAAGGCAATGTGGTCATCCAAACCCGGAGAACTGCCCAAACCCCCTTGGTCTTGGACCGACAGGGCAGAGAGAATAATCACGAAAATTACCTCAAATGCTAACAAATCGGGAGTTAACGAGATCTATATCGCAACAGATCCTGACCGCGAGGGGGAGTTCATAGCATGGCGTCTTAATGAGATTCTGTCTAACTTCGATGCTGTACATCGTATTTCATTTAACGAGATTACAAAGGAAGCGGTATTGAATGCTATTGCAAACCCCCGTGAGCTTGACATGGATTTAGTTGAGGCTGCCATAGTAAGAAGGCTAATGGATAGACTTGTAGGATTTCGTTGCTCCAAATTCTGCCGATCTTGGAAGCTTAGGTCTATGGGTAGGGTTCAGACACCTACACTAGGATATATTGTCGACAGGGAACTAGAGAGAGAAGCGCATGTCCCCAAGGAGTTTAATTCTGTAAATACGATATCTAATGGCGTTGAACTCAGAGTAAGATTTCACGAGTCAGATGATCCAAATGCATGGATTGATGATGAGGGAAAGCATTACCCTGAAAGGACTTCTCTTACCGAATTGGCTGAGATGGCACAATCGACCATCAATAACGAGAGACTTCTCAATCTAGAATCTATCAAGGAAGGCACCATTAGTAGACGCCCCAAGCCCCCTTTTACAACTGACACAATGCTTCAGACGGCCAGCTCAACGCTCGG
>CAZPNT010000253.1:0-1071 GCA_964588055.1 uncultured Candidatus Poseidoniales archaeon
ATGGAATAGAGCTCGCCATGCACCGAAGGACGAGCCAGTGAACTGGGTTGCGTCCCAGAAGTACACTGGCCTGAATGAGGCCGCGGACATCTCGGCCTCGATGAACATCCTATGCATTGAGCGAATGTAGAATGCATCGGTCTCCGAACCCTCCAGATGGGACCAAGGCCATTCGTAAGAGTCGTCTGTGCAACCGCCGAGGTCAGGACGAGAAAACCCGATGAAGGTGTAGTCGCCCACCGGGAGTGAGGTGTTCTTGTACTCGTAGGGAGCTATGACGGAATGAGACCCGGTTGGATTTAGGGGTCCGCAGGGGTTCCACACAATCTCCTCGTACCCCCCAGTGGGGACACCTGGACCATTGTCGAGTAGTGAGTTCCACTGAACCTGCTCCCATACGTCCAAGGACTGGTTGTAAGCAAGGGAAACCCATCCACCTGAGTCGGCCCGGTAGCCATTCCCATATCCGTCGTAGACCGTCGGATGGGTGATGTTGCCAAACTGAGGTCCCGGATCGCTAATGGTTAGGGAGACCGGTGCAAATGGCAGTCTGTTGTCGAATATCCCTCTGTTGTAGTCTGCCGAGTAGTGGACCTTGAAGTCTAGCTTCAGAGGTTGCTCGTCAGATCTGAATCTCTGCCCAGAGACGAAACCGATGGTCGTGTTCGCTCTCACCTCAACAGGTGTCCCGGCATCACCTATTCCGTCTCCGTCCGTGTCTGAGAGAGTCGAGCTGTAGTCGTGGACAAACATCTCGGTCACCTCCGAATAGACCTCGTAAGTTGAGTTGGGGCCTACATCGATGTCTTCCGGGAACAAGAACTGGCCGACGATGTACTCGCCATTGTCATCTGTCAGAACATCGATTGTCTCAATCACAGAGGTTCCGTTCCCAGAGTACCTGATGTGGACTTGGACAGGGAGGTCTGGCGCTGGGACGAATCCTGTGTCATCCAACCAGAAGACTGAGCCGTTGAATATCGCTGGCCTATTGTCATCGAGCCACAATACGGGCGATACTGTCAGAGTGATGAAAGTTGGAATCTTGTCGTCGTCGTCTAGGATTCCATC
>CAZPNT010000254.1:0-1042 GCA_964588055.1 uncultured Candidatus Poseidoniales archaeon
TTCCCGGGTCACCCACTGCTAGAAGTCTCAGATAGGCTTGTGGCGATTTTCTCCGCTTCTCTAGAGGGCAGCGAACTGGAGAAGGCGATATCAAGCGTAGACAAGCGACTCGATAAGTTCGAGGGAAAGTGGGCAGGATTGATTAAATGGGCCGAGCAAAAGTACGGAATCCCAGAAGAATCAGCGACCACAGAAGAAACTGAAGAGACCCCAGAGGAAGTGCAATCTGAAACCGTTCAAGAGACTCATGAGGAGTCTGCCGAGGAAGTCCATGATGACGCAGAAATGACTCGAGAAGACGCATCCGGAAGGCTGGAAGCAATTTTTCGCTCCAACCTAGAAGGTAAAGAGCTAGACAAAATGAGGGGGAGCATCGATAAGAGGCTGGATAAGTTTGAGGGCAAGTGGCCGAAACTAATTTTGTGGGCAGAGGAGAAGTATGGCACTGCTTCAGAAATATCTGAACAAGCAGAAACAGGGAATGAGGACTTGACAGAATCTCCTGGAATGGAAGAAACTCTAGAGCTAATTATCTCAGGGAACTCGGAAGCAGCATTGTCTAATCTCAAGAAGTTGGTTTCTTCGAATCCTTCTGATCCTGATATTTGGAATGCATTTTCATCCTATTTCTCATCTGTAGGAAAAACCGGCAGGGCCAATGCATGCGAGGAAAGGGCCAAATCTCTGGCCTGACCTTTGAAATTGCAGTTTTTCTCCAGATTTTCAAGAAAAATCACTTGGGCCACAATTAAATGTGATTCGTTCTACCGATACTTGGTAGTTTTCATGGCAAAGAAGATCCCACAGGACGTAGCGTATCAGTTAGCACAGAAGGCAAAGGATGCTGACAAGAAGATAAAGGCCGCAGAGAAGAAGGCAAAGGATGCGGAGAAGAAGGCAAAGGATGCGGAGAAGAAGGCAAAGGATGCTGACAAGAAGGCAAAGGAGGCGGAGAAGAAGGCAAAGGATGCCGAAGAGTCAGCAGCAGACGATTTCGACGACCTTGACGATTTCGACGACCTTGACGATTTCGACGACCTTG
>CAZPNT010000255.1:0-1041 GCA_964588055.1 uncultured Candidatus Poseidoniales archaeon
TGAATATTTTATTAAGAACAAATGAAATAATTTGACTCAAAAAAAATATTAATAAATCTAAGGAAAAATATTATGGAATTTATACCTGCAATACGAGATGGTTTTAAAAATTATGCAAATGCTAAAAATATGGCAACAAGGTCTCAGTTATATTATTGGTTTATATTTGTATTTGTATCGCTTATTTTTTGCACCTTACTTGATATTGTTATTTTTGATTCAAATACCTACAGTCAGTTGCTCGAATTAAACAAACCAACTGGATGGTTAAGCAGGATTTGGTTCTGGTCTATTGTTACACCCTCTATCACAATTATTGCAAGAAGAATAAAAGGTATGTCTAAGGCTATCTTTCATAAAGGTGAAATCATTGATATTGCTATTATGATCGTAATTTTACTTATTATGTTATTAGTATTGGCCTACTAAAAATCTATTTATATCATAGAAATTATGAAAACCACTTTTAAGGATAAGGTCATAGGTTCGAGTACTATACGGGGCACCAACTAATCCTCTAATTTCTCACCAGTAATTTCTTCATAAACTTCATCAGCTATTATACCTAATCCAGGTTTACCAAAATTTCCATCCGTGAAAAATCTTCTACCAATTTCTTTGTAATAATCTAAAATTGCTTTATGGGTAAATAAAGCAATAAACGCAAATTTAAAATAACCAGGATTTCCTCCTACTCTTTCAAGCCTCCATTCAGTAGTAGTCATTGTAGACATACCTCTAAAATATATAGCTACAATCTGAAATTCAAACTGATTTAATTCATTTAGCCCAACATTTAATCTATTCTCAAAATCAGGATTTAATTTATCAATAAACCATCTTCGCATAGCATTTCTTTCAGATATAACTTGAACGGAAAAATCATTATCTGCATCTTTGTGAGCTATATCTAGAGTTCTCTTTTGAATAAACATCTGCCATATAAGAACAGATGCAACAACAAAAGTTGCTGTTCCTGTTATTAATTGTGCTATTACTACTAAATCCATAGAAAAATTTTATCAGAAAACCACTTTTAAG
>CAZPNT010000256.1:0-1039 GCA_964588055.1 uncultured Candidatus Poseidoniales archaeon
CAGGATTCTTGCATAGGAACCAGTCTGCAGGCCCTTCACTCTACCTTCAATCTCGTCCTGCCATGACTGAGCTAACTCTTCGATAGGGCCCACCTTAGAGTTTTCAACCGCCATACTAACACCTAGAAGCATCACGCCGACCTACAGATTCCATTTAAGGACAACGGGAAGCAATCATTGACCCGCCCATACAGTTTCGGATAGGACTAACTTACGAACTCAACGGTTCTGTTTCTGAGGTTCCTCATCTGAGTATGTAGAGAAGCACCATGGATCTGTTCACTCTTTACTCCTGTTAGGACAAGAAGAACCCTGATGTCACTACCCATTGATTCGTCCGTGGTTACTCCCCAAATCATCCTGGCATATGGGTTGATGCTCTCTCGGATAATCTTGGCACATTGCTCAGCCTCTCCCAGTGTCAGACCTGGTCCGCCTACAACATTCACAAGGGCCCCCCTTGCATCTGAAATATCAATATCAAGAAGTGGTGATTGCAATGCCTCCATTGTAGCCTTCTCGGCTCCTTCTTCCACGGACGCCTCTCCAAGACCAATCATTGCAACACCTCCTCCATTCTCCATTACGGAGCGCAGATCTTGGAAGTCCAGGTTCACTACTCCCTCCTTCGCAATCATTTCAGAGACGCCTGAAATGCTCCTCATTAGCAACTCATCTGCAACTCTGAAGGCTGCATCAAGAGGAAGATCCCTCACTCCTTCAACTTCCAGTAGCCTCTCATTTGGAAGAACGATTACAGTATCACAAACTTCTCTTAGCCTTTCAAGACCCCACTCTGCGTTTTGTCTTCGCACTGCTCCTTCGGAGACGAAGGGGTAGCTAACAACTGCAATCGTTAATGCCTCAGAGGCTTTTGCGAGCCTAGCGACGACATGGGCGCTGCCTGTGCCAGTGCCGCCTCCTAGGCCCGCGGTGATGAATGCCAAATCGCACTCCTCGACCTCTGTTTTCAGCACACGTTCAGACTCGTATGCTGCCTGCTCTCCCTTCTCCGGGTCGCCCCCCGCCCCCCTGCCTC
>CAZPNT010000257.1:0-1023 GCA_964588055.1 uncultured Candidatus Poseidoniales archaeon
TGGTTCAAGGACAGCAAGTCTAGGAAGAACATGCTCAAGCTAAAGAGGAATGCGAGGAGGCTAAAGTGGACTCGTCGCTACGAGAAGGGCGGCATCAAATAATCTCTGAATTACTAGTCTTTGGACTCCCACCAGTTAGTATAATCAGAATCGTGAGGTTTTCCTCCTTGGTGCTTCCAGCAGTAATCGGTCGATCTATAGCTCAGTGATCGACACTTGTCAAATTCACACTTCTTGCTTGGATCTCTCGGCTTGAAAAGACCAGTTGGCTCATCCGTTAAACTGCCTGCAATTCCGTAAGCACCAAGCCACCAAAATTCTATGAACATTAAGAACAAACACCCTAGTACTTCAAGCAAATCTAATCCCCCCTATGTCTGGTCACTATGAGTAAAGATACTCTGCCTACGTCACTGAGCAGTAATCCTGTAGTCGACCCTGGCTCGGTCGTTATCATCGCTGGAGAGTATGCCTCCTTGATCAGGAGGCTGGGCTTCGGGACAATCGGTGTTGTCAATCACAGTCACATATGTTCCAGCATCGACGTTTGCCTGCAAGGTTGCTCCGCCTGAGTTTGGATCACTCAGATCAGCAAAGTAAACGAAGCTCTCATCATCACCTTCTGCACACTGCTTGTACTTCTCGTAATTTATCTCAGTCATAGTGTAGAAATCTAGGTTTGGACCTTCTTGCTTGTCAAACTCCATCCGAATGGTCGAAACTGATTCAACTGACCATGTCAGCTTGATGTGTTGGTCCTCATTTACGAATGTGTTGTCGTCAAACAGCTCCCTCTCTGGGTTAACTGCGTCATTTACGTCTTCCAAGCATCCTTGTAGCAAAAGGCAGACTGAAAGAAGAAGAGTTTGTGCTAATCTCATGTACTCGGGTATTGTAATTGATTCATCAATCTATTTCTCACTTTGACGGGAAACGTACATTCCAGCATTACTCTGCGTTGAAATAGGGGAGGGTTTTCGGCCGGCCCCTGGGAGAGCAGACGACTTACATCATGATCAAGCC
>CAZPNT010000258.1:0-1012 GCA_964588055.1 uncultured Candidatus Poseidoniales archaeon
GAGGAGATACGGAAAGATGGTCACCATGGTAGAGGGTATAGAGGACACCGCAATCGACATTGGCCAACTCGCCAAGATACTCAAGGGAGCCTGCGCAAGCGGCGGAACCGTAAAGGGCAGGACAATCGAACTTCAGGGGGACCACAAGAAGAAGGCTGCCAAGGTGCTTGAGCAGAACGGATACCAGGTGGAGGTGCGCTAGATGAGTCAGATGATCAACCTGCCTTGGCTATCCAGGAATCTGGAGGTCATCGACTCCACCGACCCAACGCTTGTCGGGGTTTCGGGTCTAGTTCTGGACGAGACCAGGCGGACCATCAGGGTCCAGACCAGCGACAACGAGATCACCATGGCCAAGGACACCATTCGCTTCACTATCGAAGACGAGGAGATCGACGGTTCTGCAGTAGGGCAGAGGCCGGAGGACAGAATCGGCAAGAAATACAGGGGGTCCTGAGATGAGAGACATAGGGGTTGACGTGAACAAGCCGGAAGGCGAGTGGGACGGAAACAAGAACTGCCCGTTCTACGGCACCCTGAGGCTCAGGGGCCAGATTATCACAGGAGTAGTGTCCTCGGAGGGAATGCAGGACACAGTAGTAGTCGAGAGGCAGACTACCAGGTACATGAAGAAATTCGAGAGGTACGAGAAGAGGACCAGGCGATACTCCGCCCATCTTCCCAGCTGCATAGGCGAGCTGCATCCGGGCGACAACGTCCGGATAATGGAATGCAGGCCACTGTCAAAGACGGTGAAGTTCTGCGTGATCGAGAAGGAGGCAGCCCAATGAAGGGAATCCCAGGGAGGGTGACCTCCGGTCTGCCCACTCAGGCCCGCCTTGAGTGCGTAGACAACACAGGCGCCAAGGTCGTGCAACTCATCACCGTCCTCAAGAAGGGAGGCGTAGCTAGGAGATACCCCTCTGCCGGAGTAGGCGACATGATCAGGGTCACTGTCAGGAGAGGGACCCCTGAGACAAGACGCCAGATATACAACGCAGTCATTGTTCGC
>CAZPNT010000259.1:0-1009 GCA_964588055.1 uncultured Candidatus Poseidoniales archaeon
GCTCGAGCCTATCACGGGGATGCTAGCCGACAGGTACTCGAGGAAGACGCTGATGGTTCTGGCTAACATTTTCTCGTTCCTGATGCTGACCTCGTTCATACTGCTGGGGCTTCTGGATAGCCTATTGTCGGTATACTTCCTATCCATGCTCCTAGTCTTGGGGCGTGCGACATACGACCCGGCCCAGACCGCTTACCTACCGAGGGTGTGCGACGAGGAGGAGCTGCTGACGGCGAACGCGCTGATCTCGGGTGGCTGGTCGGCATCGATGGGGATCGGAGCGGGGATAGCGGGATTCGTGATCTCACAGTACGGCGTCGAGACCGGCCTGATGATCGACTCGGTCACCTTCCTCGTGGCGGCTATCGTGATCTCGACCCTACCCCAAGGAGGGCCTGACCCGGACGAGAAGAAGGGAGGAGGTGCGGTCGAGATGTTCAAGGACATTTTCGCCGGTTGGGGCTTCATCCTGAAGAGGCCGGAGATCAGCAGGATAGTGCTGGCGAAGGGGATGTGGGCAACTGGAGGGGGAGCGCAGATATTCCTCCTGATCATAATCGGCATGGAGGCGGACTTCGGGGACATATCGACCGGCGCCGCCGGGATCGGGGTGCTGTACATGGCACGCGGCTTCGGGAGCGGATTCGGGCCGATAGTCACCCGGCCCCTGATGACCGTCACCAGGTACATGCCCTACATCATCGGCCTCTCGCTGGGCGGGGCGGGCCTGCTCTACGTGGGCGTCTCTCAGGCAGAGTGGGGGATCTGGACCCTCGTCCTGGTGTTCTTCAGCCACGGTTGCAGCGGGATATCCTGGGTGTTCAGCACGACCCTGCTGCAGCGCAGGACCGACAACGACTGGATGGGCAGGGTCGCAGGGACTGACAACCTGATCATCGTCCTGACCATGGGGATATCCACCATCGCGGCAGGGTACATCCTAGAGGAGGAGTTTGTGACATTGCGGGAGATCCTCCTGGTGACTGGCTTGGTGCAGATGACCGTGGGG
>CAZPNT010000260.1:0-1008 GCA_964588055.1 uncultured Candidatus Poseidoniales archaeon
CGTTTGCGGTGATTTCTGACTACTCTTCTTCTAACCAAGTTTCTCGTAACAGTGCGAGTTCCGGGTCATTTGGATCAACTATTGACAAATAGTCCCCAGAGACTCCCTCGGCAAGGTAAACTGTAACTCCTGCATGCCAAATCGTTTCTCCAGAGGCCACCATTCTGGCAGTGTCAACCTCAATTATCGCAGGGTCTTTGTGGTGAAACCTTCCTGCCTCGGCAGCATGCCTTATTGACGCCGAAAGATGAACGTGCGCCCTATCTCCAGGGCTGATTCCGATTTCAACTAGGTTCTCTGCCTCCCCAGGATCAGAGGGATAGTATAGAGAATCGGGAATATCGGTAGATGGCAGGTCTAATTCTATTTCTACTGTGTGCCCATATGTGGCCCTCATCATGTTTCCTCGAATTTCGTACCTGCCCTTGGGATCGGTCTCTGATATAGCAACTAGATGATGTGGCCTAAGCCAGTGCTGGCGTCGCCTACCATCTTTGAACTTCCTCACTATATCCCTGACGTCAATCCAACCATTGATGTCCATTTCCAAATCGAACTTCTCAGGTGCATGCCTAAGCACTAGTGCCAGTTTTCTAGCCATTCCATCCCTCTCTCTGGTGCTCATGATGAACTTACCTTCTGAGTTACAGGCGGGACAAAGGTCATCGTCGGAGAAGTATCCGTGCATCGAGCATTCCCTAATCATGAATCGCGCTCGTTGTGGATTATTCAAGAACCCCACGGTCATGCCCAATTTAGGACTCTGGGAATCGTTATGGGCTCACTATATCACGGCAGCACGTGGGCTCTGTAATAGTTGATTGGCGGAGGTCCCCTTTCACCAGATCTCACAAGGGCCAGTTGTCTGGAGTAAGGCCAGACGAATTCGCTTCTCAGGTGTTGATTGAACTTTTGAATCAGGCAAAGATAAAATCGACTGAAATAGATGATTTAATTGTGGGTTGCGCATACCCAGAGGGCGAACAAGGTTACAACATAGGACGCCTA